>JANPKZ010000042.1:0-28600 GCA_031426295.1 Saprospiraceae bacterium | reverse complement strand
CCCACCTGCATGGAAAGACAGTTTGTCTGTAACCTTGAGATTGGCTGCCATGGATGAAAGGAGCAAATCCGAATCAAGGATCAGGTGTGATGTATGGCTACTGCTGGTTTCGGAATCAACTTTGATCATTCCGTCGATGCGGCCACCATATTCTACGGGTATGTTGTTTTTATATACGTCAACCGAATTAAAATAATGTCCATTGAATGGGGTGAAGATGTTATAAAAATGATAGGGATCAAATACGGGAATTTCATCCATCATGAAGAGCGCATTCTCTGCATCACTGCTCCTGATGCGGATGCCCTGCTCAGAAGAAAAATGAGTATACCCTGTAAGATGATTGATCAGCCTGTCTACATTGCCGGAAATAAATTCATCAGAGGATAGAAGCTGGTATCCGCGCAAATTGATTGCCTGCGTTTGTTCGTCAGCGCGTACATGATCATACGGCACGACTATAATCACCTGGTCAAGCGGTAGTGGATTGGTTTTCATCCGGAAAGTTTGATCGCCATGCAAAAGAAATGCTATTGGAATGTGTAGCGGATCATACCCAAGAAAATGAATAATGATGTCACCCGTTGTATCCCGGGTGTTTAATGTGAAGTGTCCGTATTCATCAGAAAATGTACCCTGATCTGTTGCAGAAATACTTACTGCTGCGAATGCAAGTGGTTCCCCTTCTTCATTCGTAATATTTCCACTCAACATGAAGTCATTTGAGCTTCTCACATTGTATTCCCTCCTCAGCAATACCTTGTTACCATCAACGATGCGATAAGAAATATTTGTCGTGCGAAGTAATTCTTCCAGCAGGGATTCGATGGTTTCATACTGATCCTGTGCCCTGAGCGAGTCCAGGGCATTGATCAGTTCAGGTGCCAGCGCGACATCCACTTTGTATTGTGTGGTCAGCCGGTTAACAAAAGAATTAAATGAAGAGCCCTGGCACCAAACGAATGATGCAGGTGCGCATACAAGCAGTAAAATTCCCAGGAGGAATAGCTTCATGGATCAGCGGGATATGGTCACGTTCTTCCCATTTACATCAGCCTTCAGATGCAGTGGCCAGATGATGTTTTCAAGTTCATGTGCGAGATCCCCTTTTTCAAATAGTCCGGTGTATTTGATGTCCTCCGTTCCATCTTCAAGTGTAACTTCTACCCCGAACTGGCGTTCAAATTCTTTCATAACAGCAGAAAGAGGCTGATTTTCAAATGTAAATTTCCCATTCATCCATGATGGGCTTCCGGCAGAAAGGAATGATTTCTTTTCCAAATTTTCATTTGACTCAACAACCTTTTCACCCGGTGTAATTTCAATTGCGTCTTTGTCATCAACCTGCACGCGGACCTTTCCGGTAAAGCAACTTACTTCGAAACGCTCCGGCCAAGCAATCACATTAAAGCTTGTACCGAGAACAGTAACTGTCCCTTGGTCAGTAACAACGGTAAATGTGGTGCCGGGCTGAACTTCAAAAAATGCTTCACCTGTCAGTTTGATCTCGCGCTTGCTGACAAAATTCCTTTTGTATTTGATGTCAGAACCAGCATTGATGACAACCTGGCTTGATTCCGGCAATTCGATGGATTGTTGTTCTCCATAGAATGCCATAAACTGGTGTGGTTTTGTAGTGTTGATCCAGACGACCAGTGCGAGAGCGGCTGCAGCGGTGAGTACCCATTTTAGCAGCGGCTTTATTTTGGTTTGCCGTGAAGATGCTTGTTGTGTAGATGCTTGCTGTATAGAAGCATTTATTTTTTCCCAAAGAGCCCCACGGTCCTCTGATGAAATAGAAGTTACAGGAATAGCTGCGACTGATCGGACAATATGAATTGCTTCATCCACCACAGGGGCCTGTTCCGGATGACGTTGTTGCCATTTGGACCATGTATCATGATCATCCTGATTACGTACCCAACGAATGAAGGCGTCATCACCGGCAAGTTCCGGCGCAGACATGTTTTTGTATTTATCCTCCATCCATCATCATTTATCAGTTCGAAAATAATTCGTCCAGCAGTATTTTCCTGTTCGTGTTTGTATACAGCACACGACAGTTGCCTGTGCCACTGGACATGATACTGGAGCAATTACCGCGTGCATCTGCGGAGTCATTATGATCTAAGCCAAGTACACAATGGCCCAGCTCATGAAACATCAGGAATTCGCGTTGCAGGTCAGATGCTGTGCGCCAGTAGTCTTCATCTACCAGAATGTTGTGAACATGGGTTTGATTCCAGGAGCACTGGCCGATGACGTTGGGCTCAGAGATCTCCCCAATGCGCGCATTTACCTGGTAGGTTGCGTCTTCAATATCGAGGCCTCTCACTGCTGCTTCATCAATAAAGCGTTCATAATAATCCTGTAAAGAGGTGTCAACTTCTACATATGAAATGACCGGCTCTACTTCGCAGGAGGAAAGTGCTAAAAGAAATGCGAAGGATACGACAAGCTTCAGCTGCCTTAATACGGGAAGCGGGGCGATACTGCCTGTTCCTGATCCGGGTAAACCTGTTGTGTTAATTTCTGTATTCAGCATTTCCTTTTAACGCACCATTTCTTCCATTTGGTAAGAGACAGCACCATTGTTTTTGTACTCACATAGATATTAATAGTATGATAACACTTAGCAACATTTCCTTACGCAAAGCTATGAGGGCACGGTTGACAAGGTTGCGGGCGGACTGGTAGTTCAGGTCCATGATGCGGCCGATCTCTTCATATTCCAGCGCCTGGAAATATTTCATATGGAGGATCTCACGTTGACGGTCGCTGAGCTTCTGCATGGCTGCTTCCAGCCGGGCTTGTTCTTCGGTTTCATCCTCACTCCGGATCCAGTGGATGTCATGTGCATCCGTGCTGAGGTTGAGATCATCAAAAGATTCCTTCCCTTCGGTTAGCGATTCGATTCGGGAGCCTTTATCAAAAAGCTTGCGGCGAAGGGAGATCATCAGGTAGGCTTTTACAGAATCAGGCATCGTCAGTCGTTCGCGCCCGTTCCACAGGGTCACAAATAGATCATGAATACTGTTTTTCACCTTATCTGGATCGCCGCACAAGACCATTCCATACCCGTAGAGAACATCGACATATTCCTTATACAAATATTCCAGTGCCCCGGTATCTCCGGTTCTGAGTAATGCCCATTGGTTAGCTTCTGCAGTCAATGATATTCTGTTAAAGTCGAACAGATGGAAAGATCAGATCGTATCAGCCCCGACGGGAGCTGTTGCAAGATCAACAAAATACATGGCCATTGCACCCATGCCTTTTGCTTCTACCAGCCCTCTTGGAGTAAACGTAAAGTCGGTTTCGTTCCTGATCAAAGCATACGTTGCTTCAGAAATATTGACCCTGCCTGTTTCACCGCTGCTCTCCATCCGGCTGGCAATATTAACGGTATCACCCCAAAGATCGTATTGAAATTTTTTCACGCCCACAATACCTGCTACTACCGGACCTGTGTGTATGCCAAGACGCATTTCAAATGCAGGTAGGTTTTGAGACGCTCTTTCTTTTTTACGCTCCATCACAAATTGCTGCATTTCAACTCCCCCACGTACAACGTCAGTGGGTGTAGCCTTATTGGTATCAGGTACAGATCCGGCTGCCATATACGAGTCGCCGATCGTTTTTATTTTTTCAATGCCATACTTCGTAGTGATCTCATCGAATTTTTTGAAACATGCATTCAGTTCTTCCAGCAGATCTGTGGGACTTAAATGTCCCGCGACACCAGTAAAGTCCTTAAAATCTGAGAACAGGATCGTTGCATTTTCCCAATGTTTGGCAGCTGCAGTTCCTGTTGCTTTTAATTCTGCTGCAACGGAAGCCGGAAGGATATTTAGTAATAAGCCATCTGATATTTCTTTTTCTGCCCGGATGGCTATCCTGGATTTGTGAACATATTGTAGCCGGCTCAATAATGCAAGTGCGATGATCAACACGCCGAGACCGATAAACATAAAACGGTTACGGGTATTGGTGATACGTTCGTTGGCAAGTGATGCATCGAGGTTTTCTATTTCGAGTTGCTGGATTTGTCGCGCCTTTTTTTCTGACTCGTATTTTTCGAGCATTTCGGTGACGGCCTTGACACGCTCTTCATCCATAAAAATTTCGTACTGCTTTACATAATCACTTAGATATTCATATGCCTTAGGAAAATTGTTTTGCTTCGCTGCGAGGTCTGCGCGGGTGAACAGGATGTCTGACAAAATCGCATTGTTATTACTCTTTGTAGCGAGCTCTTGTAAAGAATCCAGGATTGAATGAGCCTGTGAATAATTACCACGCTCTATATCCAGATTGGCAAGGTTGATCTTAAGGGACATGTAATTCTCAGGATCGTCATCTCGAAGGGCAAAACCTGCTGCGAGATCAAAAAAGTGATATGCACTATCAATATCTTCCGTCATTCCTTTAAGACTTCCAAGATTAATCAGAGCTTTCTGGATAAACTTATTCACACCAATCTGTTTGGCCTCATTATAGGCACGATAAAAATTCTGTGTAGCTCCATGTATATCACCTTCCGGAACACGTAGTGCTTGTGCAATACCTACGTTTAAAAGGATTGCAATATGCGCTTCAGTGTCTGACTTATGGGTCATCCATAATTTATCGACTATTCCACCGATGGAGTCAATTCGTTCGTATTCTTCCAACTCGGCATAAGCATTTGTGAGGTTGGCATACATGGCAATAAGCAAAGCACTGTCACAGGCAGGTTGAAAATATCTGCCCGCCCACAATAATTGGGTTAACGCAGAATCAATCAAGCCCATTGATGTTAGCTGTGATCCCTGCAATATCCGAGCCCTCAGTTGACGACACATATCACCCGAACTGATTGAAAAGGCAGAATCAGCTAATGCAGATTTTCGTTCAGGGTTGACAGCTGCATTATTCCTTATCAAATGAAAGATACTATCTGCCCATGCCTGCTTTGAGGATAGTGTTTTCTGTCCTGCAAGAAAACATGGTATACTGCACAGCAGGAGGATTAAAAATTTAGAATAGAAATGAGATCTCTGCATCAATCAATTAATTCAAGGATGTGTATCTGCAGGGCAATGAATGTTGATACCTATACGTATGTATCGTCACCTACTTTCCCTTTGACAAACACCCATTTTCCTGATGTTCCCTTTCCATTAACTGCATACGTCAATGTCCACTCAGCATTCGATCCATCGGTTCCACAGTTCACGGTCCAATAGGTGATCGCGCCGTCCGCAAATGGATCATCCGAAACAGTTACCGTAAGTGTAGTTGATTTTGGATCCGGATCGGGGGTAACCGTAACTCCGGTCTCATCTGTGTTGTTGATGGTGAAGGCCATGACATTATTTCCTACCCATCCTCCAAGTGTAATGGTGACATCCGGATCAGGATCTCCATCCTCCGTTACCTTAGGTGGAGTTTGCAACGGAGTAATGTTCAGGGCGCGGTATTGCGCCTGCGTCAGCTGTGCGACAGAAGTGAGTGCCATCTTTTTTGGTTTTTGTTTTACAATAATTGATCTATTAAAGATAACAGGACATCTTAATCAAACCTTATGCATGCTTCTTACGGGCCAACATATTATTACTTGTAATACGACTCGTACATCAATTGAAAAAAAATAATCAGTCTGTGAGTACAAAGAGCGGGGTTGCATGTCTTATAGTCGAAATGGAATATTCATCATTAAAAAAGAGAATCATGTACAAAAAATCGATTGCACCCCTGATGTTAATGCTGGTCGCCGTCTTCCCGTTGTTTTTCACTGCATGTGAAAAAGAAGAATCTGCTGCGAGTGTTGAAAACTATGTATTGGAGTCTGTCTACGAGATCGAAGAACGTTGCGGGGCCGGCGTAGCAGGTTGTTATGAGCTTGTGTTCCCTGTGACGGTCATTTTACCCGACAGTACCACACAGGTAGTAGCAAGCTATGATGAGTTGAAGCAGGCGATCCGCGACTACTTTGAAGCGAATGGTGGTCACCCGCGTCCTCATGTAAAGCCAAACCTTGTTTTTCCGTTTGATGTCCTGAATGAAGCTGGAGAGATCATTACAGTGGCAACAGGGGAAGAATTGCAGGCGTTACGCGCGGCGTGTGTCAACGCGAACTATGGCAATGGCCATAACGGTCATCTCGGCAGGGATCGCGCCTGTTTCAGGCCAGTGTACCCGTTGACAGTCCAGTTTCCGGATAGTACACAGGCAACTGTGGCCAGCCAGGATGAACTCAGGCAGGTGACACGCGATTGGCGTCAGGCGAATCCGGGTGTTCATGGTCACACCGAGTTTGTATTTCCGATCACAGTTGAATTGCGTGATGGTACTCAGGTGGTTGTAAATACCCGCGAGGAGTTACGTGCACTGAAAGAAGATTGCAGGGGATAACAGGATTGGAGCTTACATTCTATACTGTTACAAGGGGGCCTCGAAAGAGGCCTTCTTTATTTTTGATTTTTGACTTACATGGAATGTTTCATCAACCAGTAATGACATTAATTACTTTTTAAATATCACTTTGAACTGAATCCAGAATTACCGAATACTGAAAAACGAATACTGAATACCCGTCTCACGTCTCTCACTCTCTCACGTCTCTCACCCTTTCACTTCTCTCACTTCTCTCAATCTCTCCAAAACAGCCTAACTTTAGGTCATTATGCTACCCGTTGCCTGGCTTCTTGCAATTACTTGTCTGTTTCCCCATGGTGACCTGGATGACAAGATTACCGAACTCACGAAGCAGATCAACCTTACACCGGGCCAAATTATATTATACCAGCAGCGGGGCGAATTATACGTAGCTCACGAAGAGTATCTTCCTGCGATATCAGATTTCAGGCATTGTCTTCAACATAATTTTTCAAATTCACGCATCTGCCTGGGGTTAAGTGAATCTTTCCTTCGCACACAACAACCGGATTCTGCTTTAGTATTTATTGAAAAAGTATTGAGGGAAGAACCCACTAATCCGAATTCATTAGATATTCAGGCCTCCACACTCGAACGGTTGGATCTCCTGTGTGAAGCTGCCGCTGTTCGCGAATCACTTCTTACGATTTCTTCAAATGTAACACCCGCCATTGTTCTCAATGCTGCATCTGCATGGCTTGCCTGCTCTGATCCTGCCAGTACTGATCATGCGATAGATATTTTAAAAACAGGTATCGAGCGAACCGGGTATGTGCGTTTGTTGCAACAGAAATTGGTTTCCATTTATGTACAACAAAAGAAATGGACTGAAGCCTTACACGCGCAGGATATAATCGTACTCCAATCTCCCTTAAAGGTGCGCACTTTATATGAACGTGCTTCAATCTATATATCCGCAGGACAGATTGAGTATGCAAAAAATGATTTGCTCTCAGCACTGGTAGACTGGGACAATATGCCACGAAATAAAAGAGATATTGATTCTCTGAAAGAGTTGCGCCATAACATACAATCACTCTTATCAAGCATAGAGAACTGATATGAGGATCCTGTTTATAACATCACTACTTATAATGGTGCATCAGGCACTTTCTGCGCAGCTGGTGCAGATCAACAGCAACTGGAAATATTATGACCTGGCCATGGAACCGCCCAATCAGTCCGGCACAACCTGGAAGCAAAATGCTTACAACGACGGGGCATGGTCATCAGGACTTGCAGAATTAGGATATGGCGATGGTGATGAAACTACAGTTATTTCTTCTGCTACTGAGACCGCCTATTTCAGGCAAACTTTTTACGTAGATGATCCCGCGGATTTTAGTGACCTGTCATTGCACCTGTTGTATGATGATGGGGCAGTAGTCTATCTCAATGGTGCAGAGGTGTGGCGCGTCAATATGCCGTCAGGAAATATTGTTTACAACACTACTGCCTCTGGGAACAGTGGTGATAATGCCACCGCTAATACGACAGTTGCCAATGCATTACTTACCGGTAATAATGTCATCGCTATAGAGGTGCATCAGCACACCACGTCCAGCAGTGATATTAGTTTTGATTTTAGTCTCAGTGGCAATCCTGCTGCCGGAATTGCAGTTGTTACACGTGGCCCATACCTCCAAAGAGCAACCAATAACAGTATGGTAGTCCGATGGCGCACTAATATTGCAACAGCTTCCATCCTCGATTATGGCCCTGCTACAAATTCACTGACAAATACTGTGAGCGACAATCTACCAAAAACAGAACATTTCCTCACCATTCCGAATTTAACAGCCGCTACCAAATACTTTTATCAGATCCGCATATCAACTGACACGTTGGTGTTCCCTTCTTCAAATGTTTATTTCAAAACCTATCCTGTTCCGGGAACAGAAACACCTGTGATTGCCTGGATCCTTGGAGATTGTGGAACTTCAGATAATAAAGCACGTAGTGTACGCAATGCATATTATAATTATATCGGTTCGCAACATACGGACATGATGTTGTTTCTTGGCGATAATGCATATGTCGATGGTACTGACGCGCAATATCAGACAGCACTGTTTCAAAACATGTATGAAGCCAAATTAAAAAATAGTGTTGCCTGGTCCTGCCTGGGCAACCATGACGGACACTCAGCTGATAGCCCTACGCAGACCGGACCGTATTATGATATTTTTACGTTTCCGACATTAGGCCAATGTGGAGGAGAGCCTTCAGGCACAGAAGCATACTATTCATACGATTTTGGAAATATCCATTTTATTATTCTGGATAGTTATGATACGAACAGGGATGTGACAGGTGCAATGCATCAATGGTGTCAAATGGATCTTGAAGAGACTACAGCGGACTGGATTATTGCGTTTTGGCATCATCCCGCATATAGTAAAGGTTCGCATGATTCTGATACAGAATCCAACCTGGTCCAGATGCGTGAAAACTTCCTTCCGTTGTTTGAAAACTTTGGTGTCGACCTTGTGCTGTCAGGCCACAGTCATTCTTATGAGCGTTCCTATCTTGTCAATGGGCATTACGGGCTCGCAAATACATTTAACATAAATACGCATACCGTAGGTATACATGGCGATGGAAGCGGGCAACTGGCCAATGATGGTGCATATTACAAAGCACCTGCAGGTCCTGAAGGGGGTGATGGAATGGTGTACATAACCACTGGTTCTGCCGGTAAAACAGAAGCCGCGCCATTAGATCATCCGGTTATGTTCTACGATGCAGCATCGCTGGGTTCCTGTGTTTTAAAAATCAACCAGGATACCTTGTCAGTAATCTATCTCCGTCAGTCAGGTGCGATTGATGATCAGTTTGTGCTGATCAAAGACCGTGATTGTGTTCCGGGTAATGCATGCAATGACCAGGATCCATGCACGATCAATGATGTGTATGACAACAACTGCTTTTGCAGAGGTGTGGAGAATCTGAGACTTGTTACGAATAATTTAAACATTGGAAGCGGTTCGTTGCGCGATGCTGTCACAACGGCTTGTGATGGTGATACGATCCGGTTTACAAATACTGTAACAGATACGATCCGGCTTTCATCAGAGATCCTGATCAATAAAAATCTTGTTATCGACGCAATGCCTGCTGATGACATTATTGTATCCGGACAATTGACAACACGGCTTTTCAATGTTCAGTCCGGGAAGCAATTTTCATTGTCTAATATTACACTGCATGGCGGCAATCATCCGACACAAGGTGGAGCCATCTTCAATGCGGGTCAAGTGATCCTTGACAACACCGTATTTGTTAGAAATATGCAGGGAACTATTCCGAGGTCATGGACAAGCACGGGGGAGATGCGTGTGAGACAGGGGACGACGTTTCTCCGGTTGAATTAGAATCAGTAAACGTGGTAAGCGGTAAAAGAAGTAAGTGGTAAAACTAATTAGCGTTAATTAGTGTAATTAGCGGCAATGCCTTCCTTTTTAGTCTCACCTTCATTTATCTTACCAAAGTTACATCCCCAGTTCTGATTTCCGTAATTCCATCGACGTATAAAATCTCCGCCACATAAACAAACACTCCTGGATTCACCGGGCTTCCTTTAAAACGTCCATCCCATCCTTTCGTCGGATCATTAGGACCAATGTCGTTGAATTCCTGCAGCATATCTCCCCATCGATTGTAGATGGCAAATTTTTTGATCATCGAAATCTGTTTGTCGCTGCCCTGTATATAGAAGACATCATTGATGTCATCTCCATTGGGAGAAAATGTCGTCGGAATATATAATTTCCTCCTGTTGTCAACAGTGATTGTTATTTCATCCGTATCCTCACATCCATTAAGATCAATAACCGTGGCAGTAATCGTCACCGTCTGAACGGCATTCACCTCAGCTTCAAGACATGCCAGGTCCACACATTCGATTATGTTTTCAGGACTCCAAATCAATGTATCGATCTGATTCAACGGTAGAGTTACGGTCGCCTGCACTAGAGTCTGCTCACCAAATTCCAGTTCCTGGTCAGGACCAAGATCTATGCTGAAGGCTGTAGGTTCAATGATCGTGATCTGTGTTTCCCATGTACAGCCATTCGCATCCTGTAATGTGATGGTATAATCGCCCGGTGTAAGCTGATCATAAAAATTATCTGTACTGAACGTTCCACCATTTAGCTGATATTGAAACGGTGGCGTTCCACCTATTACCTGGTCAATTGAAATCGCACCGGTAACTTCCCCATTACAGCCGGGTTGATCTGTTTGAATCTCGGCGTCTGTAGGCGTAGCTGTATTTTCATTTACGGTTACAGATGCTGTTACAGTACATCCGGTGAGCGTATTCGAAATCGTAAGTTCATACAATCCTGGCGCATCTACAGTTGGCTTCAGGGTTGTTTCATTTCCATCAATCAAAATGCCCGGGCCTGTCCAGGTGTTCGTGTAACCTGCACCCGAAGTCGAACCGCTTGCATCAATACTTTGAGTAGCATGAGTACAATCGAGATCATCTACATTATCAATCACAACTGTCGGTGTTTCATTTATCGTAATAGTTGCTGCATAGGAAACTTCTGCACAAGGAGCAATTGCGGAGTTTGTTGTATAGACAAATTTGTAACTGCCCGCAGCAACATTTGTAAAATCAAGATTATCAAACAGCCCTGCTGCACCTGAGTTATCTGCATCTTCCCATGTGCCATTCATGTCCCCGGATACGACCAGGTCATATAAATTTATTCTTGAGTCAACACCTTTTTTGTTACACAATGCTGCACCAGCATTCAACACAGCAGAGGGTGGTAATACTTCAGTTACTGCTACAGATGAATTCCCAAAACATCCCTGCCCATCAGAAACACTGACGGAATATGTGCCCGTTGCATCAACTATAAGTGTTGAACCCATCGATCCGTCACTCCACAGATAGGTAGCAAAACCAGACCCCGCACTTAAGGTTGTACTTCCATTTTCACAAAACGCATTAATGCCTGTAATCACCGGGCTAAGTGATGTGCTTTCATCGACATCCACTGCAGCAGATCCTGCACATCCATTCACATCAATGACGTCTACAGAATAATTGCCGGGCGTAGAAACTACAATTGTTTGCGTTAGAGCATTATTGCTCCAGTCATAACTGGTATATCCTGCTCCTGCTTCCAGCGTTGTAAAACCTCCTACACAAAATGTAGTTGATCCACCGATCATCACCGTTGGATTTGGATTGATGGTCGTAGTAACTGCTGCGGAACCACTGCATCCATCCGCGTCCATCACCATCACACCAATATTTCCTTCACTCGATACTGTAATGATCTGCCCGGTTTGACCACTGGACCATGTATAATCCGTATATCCGGATCCGGCATCAAGCACTGTACCTGATCCTTCACAAAATTCCAGGTCACCCGTGATGACGGGTGTCAGAGAGGGTATTTCTGCTGCATCAAATGATGTAGTACCAGTACATCCATTGACATCTGTAACCGTCACCAGGAATGTGCCTGATGATGTGATTACTAGTGTTTGATTTCCACTTCCATCACCCCATTCATAACCAGGATATCCTGCACCTGCATCGAGAGTTGCAGTATTTCCTGTGCAAAATGAGTTAGGACCACTAATCGTTGGTTGTGGCAATGCATTGATCACAACATCTGTTGTAGTGGAATTAGAATTGCATCCATCCACATTTATTACCAATTGATAAACACCCGGATCAACAGCACCCGCTGGATTTTGAGCTGCTGAAATAAAGCCATTCGGACCGGTCCACGCATAATTAATGTTAGTGCCTGCCGTATTTGTATTTCCGGAAAGGAGAATTTGTTCTCCTGCACAATATGGTCCTGTATTATTTGCACTCGCATCAGGAGCCGGATTAAAGACTACGTCTGTTGTTGCAGGTGGTGACGCACAATTGCCTGCAGAAACAACTAATGTATAAAAACCTGCGCTCGTTGGATCAGTCGGGTTTTGTATTGAAGATGTATATCCGTTTGGACCAGTCCATGAGTATGTGAGATTACCTGCTGTTGATGTGGTGCTTCCCTGTAACTGCACGATCTGTCCATTGCAATAGGGTCCGCCATTTTGAGCCGTAGCATCCGGTGCAACAATCAGATCAACTGTTGTCGTGACAGGAGCAGTCACACAACCATCTACTGACACCACTAATGAATAGATACCTGCAAGCGTTGCGTCAGTTGGATTCTGCGCTGTAGAGGCATAGCCGTTTGGCCCTGACCATTGATAACTAATCACATTGCCCGCACCATCAGTATTACCTGACAATTGAATGGGAACTCCTGTGCAATACGGACCTGAATTTGTAGCGAATGCGTTGGGTGCAGTGACAATCGTGATGTTTTGTACATCCGTCCCTTCACATCCATTGTTATCGATGACTGTATATGTGATTGCATATACACCGGGGTTAAGCAAATTCGGATACAGCTCACCTTCTGGTGTGATGTTGGCCCCGCTAAATTCTCCGCCCGGAAAATTTGTGATCAACTCAAAAAATGCAACGGCTTCGCAAATGCTTCCGGCATTCAGGATTTCTGGTTCGGGATTGGCGTGTGTGACTACTGTCACAGCGTCAGTGTTCGAACAACCATTAGCATCAGTTACTGTCACAACATGTGGTCCCGCGTTTGTGGCTTCATATGTATTCTCATCACCCGGGCCGGATGGAGTTGTCCAACTGTATGTATAATTACCGGCACCACCACTGCCGGTTGCTGTAAGAATTACCGATCCATCGTTATCGCAGAATTGTGCAGGATCCGGATCGATTTCAATATCCGGAAGTTCATATACCTCGATAAAAATTGAAGCTGTCTGAGAGCAGTTATATACATCCGTAAAGGTATACGTGACTTCGTGTATTCCAGGACCATTACTGACAGGGTTGAATGTATTGCTTGTGACACTGCCGCCCCATTGTCCTCCGGGTGGCGTAGCGCTCAATGCTTCGGGAAGCGCATTTGCACACATGGGTTCCTCATCTACAATATTGATGATGGGAAGAGGATGTACTGTTACTTCTACTTCGTCTACCCCTTCACAGTTTTCTTCATTCACCACAAGCGTGTATATGATACTACCCGTAAACCCTGGTGGAAGAATAACGGTTGGATTTTGTATTTCCGGATCACTCAGAAAAGCTGTGCCACCATTGGTGCCTGACCACATGTACGTTTCTGCACCCTGGCCACCATAATTATCACCGTCCAGTTCAAAGCCTGTATCATCTCCTTCACAGGCATCGATGTCATCTCCTGCAAATGCAGTGATCGAACATGGTGGGTTGGCAGCACAATTCAGGTAGTCGGAAGCACTTTCTGTCCACGTCATTATAAAGCCATTCATGGTACCCTGCCAGTTATCAATCAACAGGTAATAACCTTGCCCGGGCTGAACAATCATGGTGCTGACGAAGCCATCTCCGGTGCCAGGACCTTCAGTTACATCTGTAGTGCCCATGCCCATACCTGTCTCAGGACAAAATCCACATTGTGCACTGGAAGATGAGCAGCGAATAGGCGAGCCCAGGTTGCCACAATCCACATTGGGGCCAAATACTGCCCAGTCGTAGTCTTCACCTAAACCTCCTAAAGGATTGATAATAAAACCAAGTTCAAGGTTAGGTGGTGCCAGGGGGTCAATTTCAAAGTAGTACCATGCGGAGTTTTGCTCAAGAGCCGTGATACATCCTTCAAAGTTATTGGGATCAGCAAAGTCATCAAAGCCAGGACCTATAGGGTTAAACGCGAGGCTTTCATTATTACAGACCACAAGGGCATTGACACAATCATTAAGCTGGGCAGCGCCGGAAAGCGGTAACAGGAATACTGTAACAACAAGGGTAGAGACAAACGATCTCATTTGCGGGTGATTAGTTTCTGGTCAGAAAAAATTAAGTGCTTTAAAAGTAGATAAAAACCAGCGATCAACGCTGCTTGGAAGGATCACAGGAGCAAAGGATCACGGGAGCAAGGGCAAACCACACTCAGTAGTACGACAGATATCAACAATCCTGATAATGTGTTAAAGAAATGTCCTGTGATGGTATTCATGGAGCGGCAAAATTATGAGACCGGTTATACCGGTTGCCATGAATTTAAAAGCCCCTTCGTCATCAATAACAATACGATTGTTTTCACAGAAAGTACTCCCTGTGATTCAACATGTCATGTCAACGAAAAAAACATTTTTCTCTCCAGGCTTAGCAGCATCAATGGATATGTGTTCAAGGATGACAAGACATTGGTGCTGATCGATGATGCACGACCGGTGATGGCGTTTACGAGGATGAGGATGCCAGTTTCGACTCAAGCTTCGGCAAATCGTGAGTAATATAGAACAGTCATTGATCTCATCGATGCAATCGATAATCACGGAGCACGGGATCACAGGATCACAGGAACAAAGGAAAGTGTTTGCTAGGTTTGAACCATTGTTAGACCCAGAAAAGAATAGTTGAGATTGTCTTCTTTAGAATGCCTGTTACCATTCGTTTCCGGCGCGCAATAATAAACTTCTGGATCATCGCAGTTTCAACTTTAATTCGAGTGAGTAACCGGTTCCCCTCATCTTTGGAAATATAATTTCTCCTGATGGCAATGTAAAGCTGCGTTCTCAATTCACCTGATGATCCTTTTGAAATTAAAAGATATCTGATAAATCCGCGATCTGAGTTTAACTCATAACCCTCAGCAATATTAGAAGGTATAGAGACTGCCGCACGCTCCATTTGATTGCGCAAACCATAATCTTTGCATCCTTCTAGGGCGTTGTAAACAACATAACAAATTTCCATTCCTTCTTTCCAAATGCGTAGCTCCTCAAATGGTTGATAATTAGTTTCCATTTTCCCTGAATTTGTTTTACAATAATCCTGTGATCCCGTGATCCTTTGCTCTTGTGATCCGTGTCAGAACGCATTCAATATCGCGATCACATCCTCCCCGAATTTCGAAATCCTGCTTTCACCAAATCCTTTTACGTGGCTAAGTTCCTCAAGGGTTCTGGGTTTTTGTCTTGCTAGCGCTTCGAGAGCCGCATTCTGACAGATCAAATAATCAGGTTGATTCACCGCATTTGCTTTGTCTCTGCGCCATTGTTTTAGGGCTGTCACAATTTCCAGCTGGTCGGTTGTTAGTAATGTTTCTGGTTCAGAAGTATGACTCACTGCCTCCTTTGTAATCCGCCTGGGTGTCTTTCCATTTTCTTTCGTAGCCTTTCCGTTTTCATAAAAGACAAGTACAGACCAATAGTCCGGCTCGGCGGGCACATACTGGGTGGAAGTTTTTTTGACGGTGACGCTGCCGAGGAATTGATTGAGTGCCTCCTGGTCAGCCTGGATGTAATTTTCATCCAGCCTTGCCTGAAATAGTTTAACATTCATTGTTTTTACTTGTGAAGTGATTAAATAGATTACTGTTTGATGGCAAATACCATCTCATATCTATATGTATCGAACAGGGAAAAACGTTACCACTTTGGTCGAATATTTATAAAAATTCTTCGGCCACCTCATCTTTCACTAATCCAATCCGACGGACTACTTTCGCATACGTGATGCTCGACCCAACCATACTTACATATGCCCGCAAGGAACTGGATCACCATCTACAGCCGGATTTGCATTTCACTACCGCCTTTCGGCATTTTATGAAACATAAAATAGATGCGGATAGCTATATGATATCAGAGTTTGGTTTTAAAAAATTCCTGTACGTATATGGTATTGGCCGCACGATTGGCGCAGGGGATGAATGCAAGATGAAGATCCTGGACATGATCCGCACGTTTCCATTTAAAAAATCGCATATAGAAAATATTACGGTTCTCGCCGAACTGCTTCGTGACCAGGGATTATCATCGAATGCAGCGAAGGGTAACTATGGATTGCCAAGATCGTTTTGTTCGAAACTCTTATACGTTTACAAACCCGATGAGATCATTCCCTTTGATTCATACGTACTAAAATCTCTTGTACGTCACACCGGAAAGCCGGTTAAAGAATTGCAAAAATACTATGATCTCGCCGACGATTTCAGACAAAATTATTTTCCTGAGCATGGTGCTGAAGTACGCAGGCTTCGTAAAAAACACGATGTTCAACACCTTGTTCAGATGAAAACACTGCGCATAAATCCGGATAAGTTGTTTAGCTGGAAGCTGTCTGATAAGTATTTGTGGTGTGAAAATTTCCTTACAAGGTGAGTATCGCAAATCACGTACCTGCTATGTAACGTAATAGGTTTTACACTTCACCGCGATTATATTTCGCGATAGCTTCAACTTTATTATTTACTTCAAGTACACGATACATTTTTTTTATGTGCGTACGAACAGTCTCAACGGAAATGAATAAGGTTTGAGCAATTCCCTCATAACTTTTACCATTGATCAATAAATGTAAAATTTCCTGTTGCCGCTCTGTAAGTATCGAAACTTTGTCTGCACGTGACCCTCCAAAATGATTGACAATTCCTCTCGCGATTGAAGGAGAGAGAAATGCCCCTCCTGCCATTACTACCCGAATGCCATCAACTATTTCCTGCAGACTTGCTTTTTTTGAAATATACGAACACGCGCCTGAACTGAGTGCTTTAATAATCTTGTCACTTTCTTCATACGTAGTCAGTATGATGATATCGGTTTCTGTCAATTTCTCCCGGATCATCGGAATTCCATCCAGACCTGACACGCCTGGCAAACCAATATCAAGTAAAAGAATATCGGGTCGATAATTAGCATCGATTTGTATTGTATGCAATAATGCTTCGACAGAACCAAAAATACCAGCTGATTCAAAATCCTTTTGCATCAGGATATACCGCATCACATTATCCCGAATGATGACATTATCTTCTACAATTGCTATCCTTACCTTACTCATGTGTTGTGATCTTATTTGTACTTCCTACCATCTGGTATTGGACGAAGAAATGTCAAATTTCAAAACTACTTCAAACCCGTCTTGTGTCAAAAAGGATAGATGAGCATTAATCATTTCAGCACGCATTTTCATGTTTGACATTCCCTGCCCAGATCCTGCTTTTATTTTATGCATCGTACCATTGTCCCTGATCTTTACTGTAAACCCCGACTTTTCTTTAGTAAGCGACACGATGACGATATTTCCATTTGAGTGTCTCAACACATTATTAATGGCTTCTTTGAATATCAAATAAACATTCTGGCGTACATCGGGAGAAATGTGTGTTCCCTGCATACCGGATGTATCTTCCCAGGTATACGAAAACGCGCTTCGCGACAATGTCTCCGCGAGATAATCTTTCATCCGGTCCGTAAGAAATTCAAGATTGTCTTTTCTTGAGTCGATCGCCCAAACCGTATCCCGCATTCGGCCCATGGCTTCCCGGCTCAGATCACTTAATCTTTGCAATAAGGGTGCACGAACCGGATCGCTATCATATGCAAGCATTTCTGCTTCCATCGCTATACTACCCAGGATAGTTCCTACATCATCGTGCAGATCACTTGAGATCTTTGTGCGAAGGAATTGATATTTTAAAAGTTCATTCACTCTGTAACGATAGAACGTATACGCAACTCCGGAAGCCGCGAGTGTGTACAATACATAGGCCCACCATTGCTGATACCAGGGTGGGGATATGTAAAAATCTATCGCCGATACATCAGAAGTCCATTTGCCATTCCCCGATTTTGCCTTCACTTCAAATGTATACGAGCCCGGAGCAAGGCTAGTGAAATGAATGGTCTTATCTGCAGGAGCTTCCATCCACTCGTCTTTATATCCATCCAGTTTGTAATAGTATTTAGCATTTACGTCTTTGCCATTTGGAGATACAAACGTAAATCCAATATCCCGTTGGCCATATTGCATATCCAATGAGTGTTGGTATAAAATTGAGGTGTCAAGTAAATTAGATTCATCACCGGGATAGATCCTCTTTCTGTCAACATACAGATCCGTAAACAAAACGGAAGTGGGCGGTGGTTGGTTTTCAAGCAGCACAGGATCCACACGCACAAGTCCATATGTACCCAAATAATAAACAAATCCATTTCGATCATACAACAGATCGGTGGGCTCTGAAGCCGCTGCTCTGAAATCCGGATGCAACTCAAATTCACCCATCGATCCATCCTGGAGATCATATCGCCATAACCGGCTTTCCATCAGGATCCAGATAATGTCATCTTCACCTTCGACCATACCGCGGATATTTTGCAATTCGATATGATCATCTGTGATATAAGAAAAACGGTTTGTTTTCGGATCCCAGCGATTAATGCCCTTGTCTGTACAAACTAATACCTGACCATTGCGGGATTCATAGATGTAATACGGGTTATTACTGTTGAGCTTGCCATTGCCTGCAAGATCAACAGGCATCATATCATACTTCTCAAAATTGTTTGTCAGTCGAATAATACCTGAAGCAAATGTGGCTATCCATACATCACCATTCTTCAGTTGTGCATAATACTTAACCCGGAAATCCGGATAAGACTTCCCACTTAGTTTTTCATAGAAAGAACCAATAAACGAATATGGTATGTGTTTTTCATTCAGATGTTTCTTGTTTCCAATGGTTAACCGTCCATCTTGTAATTGTACCATTTGCGAAAACATCCGTTCACTCGTAGTCGTCATAAGGAGCTGGCCTGTCGAATCAAAATGACTAAATATCGGAACAGGCTCATCGAACTGAACCCAATAACTACCATCCTGGTCGATGATAAAATCGAAAATCTCTCCTTTGCTGTTTTTCTTCAATGGAATTTCGGATAGCTTTTCATCTTCCAGTTTCATCAGCCGATTTTCAAGTGAGAGAATAATGTGATCGCGATACATGCGTATTGTATTTGCTTCGGATGTCACGACTGTTTCAAAAGGATAACGGTCATAGTGCCATCGACCGGCCCCGGCGCCATTTGAATTATAATAGATCCGTCCGTTCCTGTCAGCATAAGCGCCGCGCAGACAGATAGGAACCGGTTGGTGATGAATATCTGTCTGTGCTGAAAATCTATTTATTATTCCATTTGTTACATCTTCTCTCATTAGAATTCCATCCCTAGTATTTATCCACAGGTTGCCTTCCGGATCAATGACGCAATTGCATATTGTTTTTCCATCCGGATTAGGATGCGTTGTCAATGCTGACCCTGCAGCATTAAGCCTGTAATGAAAATTTGTATTCTGTGTAAAGAATCGCAACGAGCCATCCGGCATCTCTAATCCATCAAAAACAAATATGGAGTTATCAACAGGAAAGAATGTAAATGTATCCATCCGGGACTCGAGGTATATTCCTTTATAGGTGATAGCTACTAAACGCTGATCCTTTAACAGCAGGAAATTGGTGATCGATCTGTTTGACTGTTCATCGTGACCGAATTTTATTTTCTGCAAAACATTCTTGTCAGGATCAAACCGGAAGAAGCCCTGAAAGGCAGTACCTATGATCATTTTCCCTGTCTGGTCAAGCTGAAGCTTATTTACCTGTGTAATCTCAATACTGTCTGCATTGCGATTTCTGCTTTCGAAAGGAGTGAATGTCTCTAGATAGGGATTGTAAAGAATAATTCCTTCTTCCTGAGTGCCCAACCAGAGAATATTATTCCGGTCTTCTGCTATGGCTGTGATATTTGTATACGGAAGATCATATGGGGCTGGTCGACTTCCATGGAATGATCGTATCTGATCACCATCAAATCTGTTGATGCCACTTTGTGTAGCAATCCAAACAAATCCATGTTCGTCGATATGAATTGCGTTGGAGGACCAGGATGAATTGTCATTTAATCCTTCCTGTTCGCGGAGATATGTGAAAACCGGCCTCTGTCCCCATGCCTGAATACAGGCGATGGTGATCCACACAAAGCACAACAGCCATCGGTCCGGCAGGGAAGAAGTCAAGGGGCAGATTTTTTATCCAAAATAAATATCTCCTTTATTCTCCTGTTGATTTTCTTTTGAAGGACAATGATAATACCAAGAGTGATGGCTGTATAGATGAAAAGTGGTATCAAGTAGTTTGCCTCATGAGTGTGATCATTCTAATGTCTGTCCGCACGGTTTGAGTCCTACTAAGACCCTATTACCTTCCGAAGCCCGGAAACCATTGGAAAGGATCACAAGATCTTTGGATTTATAGGTAACATTTCCGTTCGACCCAATGATCCATCGATTTGATGTGAGCAGATTTCTTGCCTCATGGTATTGAAAAACAGGTGTACCCTGATCCGGATCATTTGCTTGCGTGAGATTTAATTCATATTCACATTCATGCCAGAGATCGGATTGCCATATGCCTCTTCCGTATGTACCTGCACGAATGATTCCTTCAGCCTGGTGAATTACAAGGTCATTGACAATAACATTTGGAAGCCCTGCTTTAAAGGGAGTCCAACCTGCATCTGTATCCTCATAGGTAAAATGATAAACCCCGATATCAGTACCTGCATACAATTCCACTATACCATTCTTAAGCCTGGAGATGACTACATTAACAGGCACCTCAGGTAATTCTCCGGAGAAGGCCAATGTGCCTTCCACCTCTGATACAGCACCGTTGTTATAAATCATCACTCTTCCGGTGAGAGGACCAAATCCGCCTTCCGTATAAAAAGCTATAGTGGGTATAGTTGGGTGTGCTGTGATTGACGTATAACCTGACGGACCATTAGCCTGATCAAACTCTGTCCAGGTCATACCGCTATTGGTAGTAACAAAAGCTTTGGTTGTGGTAACAGCATAGATGGTTGTACTATTCCCGGCTACCGAAATGCTTCGCACATTCTTGTTACCGCCACCAGGTAGTTTGACCTTGGACCAACTCGTTCCAGAGTTATTAGTTGTATACACAGTGTCGTTAGTCCATCCCATACGTATTGTAGTGGGAGTATTCGGATCCATATCCCAACGTGTGACGAATGGTCCCTTTTGTGATCCTGCTGGTTTTATACTGGAAAAGCTTGTTCCGCCATTCGTTGATCTTCTCACATCTCCTTCCTGTGTCATGGCATAGAGGATATTTACATTTGTTGGATTGATCAGCACATCCCCACCATCTGCACCGAGGAATGTTGTCATGACATTATTACCATTGAAGCGCGCAGTACCATTGTCCTGCATACCCCCAAGGATGATATCCGCATTTTGTGGCGTGCCGGCAATGTGATAAAGCTGGCTGATGTTCAAGCCAGGGGTGATGTCAGTCCAGTTATTCCCTGCATTCGCTGTGAAGAATATTCCACCATCAGACGCGGCATATAAAAACCCATTTAGGGGATTGTAAGCCAGGTCATGCACATCAGCATGTACATACTCTGTAGGGTGATTAATTAACCAATGCGCATTGACCCCCAGCGCCGAGTTGTCTGTATACTTCCACAAATTGACACCGCCCATGAAGATGGTTGAAGCATTCGAAGGGTCGACAGCAATAGCTAAGTCATGGGTGGTTTGATGCAAAAGGTCATTTCCCTGTTCACTTGGTGAAAGGATATTGGGGGAATTGAAATTTATAGCGAATGATTCACCCTCATCACCTGAAACGTGTAAACCTTTAAAACCAAATGTAGTATCTGTTCCCATGATAAACGGCTCAGAAGGCCCTGCAATTAAGTACACCTTTGATGCATCATCGGGTGAAACAGCAATCTCAATGCGTGTTGCTCCGCTGATCGTATATTTTTCTGTCCAGTTCTGCCCCCAGTTAGTTGATTTGTACAATTTATTTGCTGTCGATGCATAGACAATTGCGGTATTTGAAGGATGATATTCGATATCAAAAATTTCACCCCCGAGAACATTGTTCCAGCTACTTCCGGAGTCGGTGGTCTGCCATAAACCCTGCGTTGACCCAACCATCATCCATGACGGGAAACCGGGTTCCATGACGATTTTCCGCGCATAGTAATTATCATTCAGTCCCCATAGCAATGATGTTGGAAGCCAAACCGATCCTCCATCGAATGTTACATAGACACCAATAGATCGCGTGTTGCGCCCATCGCCGTCACCGGTAAGAATATACATGTTGTTCGGATCTGAAGGATTTATGACGATACCGGAACAACCTAAGTTGCCAAGTATTTGTGTCAGGCATGTCCAGGACTGGCCGTTATTGGTTGTTTTAAATACACCGCCAGCGGGTGTAGCCACGAAGACAGTATTTGGATCAGTAGGATGGAATGCAACATCATTGACGCGTCCAATGCCCGGAGCCCAACTTCCACTATTATTATTATTACTATACTGCGTAGCGCTCCAAGGGTGCCAGTCCCCATTCTGATTACGCTGCGAACTTTGTGCAGGTCTTTGGCTGAGATAGGCTTCGTAATTCAAAGCCCCTACATTTACGAGCTGGCCGTTTGCGTCAAGACGGGTTTCATTGAATGCTTCCCAGCGTTTCCATTGTTTATAACCGGAACCTCTTCCTGTGGGCTTTCCTTCATAATAGCGGTTGACCGTATCCCTGATGGTTTCAAGATCCGTTGTGGCAGGGTTTTTCCACATCTCCCCGGGCTCCTTGCTTTGTGCATGCAGAGACAGCGATGATAAAAAAACCAGAACACCTGTAATCCAGCGAAGACAGGATAGTGCATTCCTCTTTAATAAGGTGGTATCCATCTTCTTACTATTGTTTAACTGTTGAATTTGGGAGATTATCTTCTTCGGATTTATCTTTCTTTAATTTCTCGATCTCTTCGTGCAACTGTAAAATGTAAAGAGTAAGTTCTTCGATCTTTTCCATCATGCGCACCTGCATATCCCCCAGATGTAATCCATAAGTTTCAATTTGGTTTGCGGAAGGTATACCGGGCAGATGTTTGTTGTCTGCAATGGACGTTTTTAATTCAGAAAGCGGCATAAGGTTATACTCTTCTGCAAAAACATAATCCGGCCATTGATTTTGGGGTTGTACGCGAACCTCAGTGCATGCGATCTTTCCATTAACCGAGAGTTTGTGACCGGCTGCAATATTTTCAGTAATGCCGATGCCAATATTTCCATTGAGATCCATCGTCATCTTACGGCCATTACTTGTTCCGGTTGTAAAACTCTCAAATATCAACGCATCAGCAGCTCCTCCGTCATAATACATATCCATTCCTGTAAAATTGGATTGCCGCATGGACACTTTGCCTGAGTTCGCATCTGTACCATTAGACTGCAGCAGGATAGTAGGATCATCGTTACTCAAAACATGTACGTGTTTCGCAGGAGTTTGCGTTCCGATTCCTACGAGGTCACTGAAGTAACCCTTTCCAAGGAAATATCCTCCATAATTTGTAGTACCACCTGAAGCCGAACCAAACACACCATAGTTTGTACCCGTGCCGGATGCACTTCCGTAAAGCGCATATTTTGTACCTGATGTACCGCCGCTTGCACTGCCACGGACACCAAAATAACTTGCACTTCCTTGTGCAGCGACTCCTCCGTATACACCCACATAGCCACCCTCACCATAGACACCATATCCATAAAAGTCATCAACCCTACTCTCTCCACGCAGCGCTGCGGCATCATAATTCGTCCCGGGTGGAGCAAGAATTTTGCTGACTAGTCCATGTTGTAGCGGAGCTTTGGCATTGATTTCTGCATGTGCGTTAAAGCGCAGAAAGTTGGTATTGAATTCGCCGTATATCAGTGCATCATTTGCAGTGGCATTACTGTTTTCAATATAGAGTTTGTCAGAACCTGTTTCTTCGTATCCCGCCTGTGTACCAAGAAAGATGTTATTGCTGCCTGATACATTTCCATATCCCGCACGCCATCCGATACCAATATTGGTAGAACCCGTAGTCTTTGTACCAAACGCCTGATAGCCAATACCTATGTTAGCAGTGCCTGTCGTCAACGCGTAAAGACTGGAGAATCCGAAAGCCGTATTAGATAATCCTGATTGGACTGAAAATAAAGCGCCTGCACCCACAGCTGTTACAAAAGTTCCACTGATATTATTTTTAAGTGCATCGGTACCGATTGCAGTATTAGAATTTCCAATTGTATTTTTCAGCATGGCTTTACTTCCGATGGCAACGTTCCCATCTGAGTGTGATGGCAGGGTAGCACCTACCTCGTTGAAATAAAGCGCAGAGTCTCCTATGGCTACCATATTTCCTTTTGTTATGTTCGAGCCGAGAGCTGATCGTCCAATGGCGATATTGCCGGAACCGGTGGTATTTGATTTTAGCACATTATAACCGATAGCGACATTGTTGTTGCCTGACAAGTTGGCGCCGAGTGAATGACTTCCCAGGGAGGTGTTGTATCCTCCTTCTGTGATGAGTGCCTGGCTTAATTCTCCAAACGCGGTATTAAATTGCCCGGTTGAGGTAGCTCTTCCGGCATTAAAACCATAATATGTATTTGACCTTGTGCCGATGGGTTGTGCGATCAGATCGCCGCCCGCATTACGTTTCAACACTAACTTTTTGAAGTTGTCAATTTCAACTAATACGGAGTCTTGTGCACCTGCATGATTGCCTGCACTAACTCTGGTGTCACCGTCGGAATCCACTACAAGGCCGTCAAATTTTCTCCACGCCGTCCCTGTATAAAAATAGAAGGAAAGGTCTGAGGGTTGAAATACTAGTAGGCCTGTGGCAGGAGAAACAATTGCGCTCGTTTCAGCACGAGGAATTAATACTCCTTTTGTGGTGGCTGCAATTTCCAACGCAGCGCTTGCATGAGGCGTTGAGGTGCCGATACCCACATTTTGTTGTGACTGAAGCGAAGTCAGTAGTAAGGTGAAGAGCGACAATAACAGGGTGAGTCTGTAGACTTGCATAAGTTGGTAATTTGGAAGATAAAATTACCAGTCGGAGAATGTGGTGTCAATCACCCCGGCGGGTGATGGGAGTAATTCGCAGCCTTTCCGACAGAATGAATTTCAATTGCACCCAATTGGCCTATTACGGTGCACTTAAGAACAGTTTATCAAGATGCATTTTACCGCTTCAGCTCCTTCATCACCAACTCCTTATAAGACCGCCCGATCGGTATCTCATGTCCATCAATTTCGATATGGCTGGCACCATAAGCTGACACTTTATCCAGGTTGACAACATACGATTTATGGATCCTGAACAAGTTAGACGTAACCAATAATTTTTCCAGTTCCCCAATCTGCAGTCTCGTGACGATGGAATTCTTACCTGTATGAATTTTCACATAGTCTTTCAGGCTTTCTATATAGCTGATGTCATTGAGATAAATCTTTACCTGCTTTTTGTCAACATTAAAAAAATGATATGTATCCTTCTGTATTGAGGCGTCGATACCCACTATCGGTTGGTTCTTGCTGATCTTCTGAATAGCCTGAAGAAACCGGCTGAACTCGATAGGCTTTAACAGGTAATCCACTACGTTAAGATTATAACCTTCTATGGCATATTGATTGTAGGCCGTCGTCAGAATCACCTGGTATTGGTTTTGAATCGTCCTGACAAAATCAATTCCTTTTATTTTCGGCAAATGGATGTCTACAAACAATACATCAATCTTATGACTTCTCAGGTATTCCGTAGCTGATACTACATCACGACACGCTGCTACCAAATGGAAACCTGATACCTCCCCGATATAATCTCTCAGGATCTCTGCCGCTAAGGGTTCGTCTTCAATGATCAAACAATTATACATAGGCGTACGTACTTAAATCAATAGTGAGATCAACTTCAAATCTTGCAGCATTTTTAGCGGCGCTGAATGTATACACCTTATACAGGATCGCCAGTTGTCTTTTTATATTGCTCAATCCGATTCCATCTTGTACGGGTTCTTCCATTTCTGTTTGTTCAGACGTATTGTTGCTAACTTTGAAATTAAATAACTGATTTTTCAGTGTAACCCTGATGTCAATCATAGTTTCTAAATCATTACTATGCTTAAATGCATTTTCCACGAGGGGTAAAAGTAACAGAGGGGAGATCTCAGCATGTTCATCATCCAGGTCTTTTGTAAAGTGTATCGTCATATGTTCGCCGAATCGAAGCTTTTGTAAAGCTATATAATCCGATACCAGCTGCAACTCATCCCGAATAGGATTGGTCTTGCTGCTGGTTTCATACAACATATACCGCAATATTTTTGACAGGTTCATGATGGCTGCGGGGGCATTGCTGTCTTGCTTACGGCTCAGGGCATAGATCCCATTCAGAGTATTAAAGAGAAAATGTGGATTAGTCTGCGCTTTCAGATAACCGAGTTCAGATTTTAGTTTTTCACTGACCAGAATGGCTTCCTGTTTTAAAGCTCGTACACGCATCTGTACAAGCTTAATCGCAATCGCAACGAGCGTTATGGGGATCAAATCGAACAATGAATACAGGTACCTGGCCACTATATTCGCAAAGGTCAGTTTGCGCTCTCCTTCGGAAAATATATATACCCAAACGACATTCTGAACGAGCAGTCGAATAAAAAACGCGCCAACCAGCAGGACCAGGATAAATTCCAATAAATGTTTTGCGCTTGATTTTCCTGGTGACATGAAGGGACTCGTAGCAATTGTAGTTTGATGTGATGACCACCTTGGAATGAGACTATAAATGCAATAGTACACCACCATTGCTTTAATGCTATACACCAACAATTGGGACAAGATGGATAGGAACAGTAGATTCCAATCCGGATGAGAAGAAAAGCTACTGGAAAAATACAGCTCATTGAAGAGGCTGGTGCAGAAAAATAATAGCCAAAAGACAAAATGTCTGAGGATCCTTGATGATCGTATTTCCATATTCTGTTTGCAAAATATAACAAAAGGGTCTGGCGAACGGGCATGCATATCCAAATGACTACTTCCGCATGACCAACGACACATTCAATATCCTAAATGGTGGATGGTTGGTGCATCACGCTGTTGGGTGGTTTCAAACCGCGAGTGGTATATATTTTATCTGCAGGGTTTGATTTCTGGTTTGATTTGCTCCAATGAGAATCGAATTAAAATATAATAACATGAGAGCTTTTTCTTTCCTGGTAGTAATACTGAGTTACTGCACATCCTACGCACAAATATTCACCAAGGTGATTGACTCACCATTAAGTACTAATGCTGGTGATTCACGAAGTGTAAACTGGGTGGACGTTACTGGTGATGGGTTCATTGATTGTTTTATTTCCAATGGACCGCAGGAGGGGCAAAACAATGCACTTTACATCAATGATACGAATGGAAATTTCACTGCATTGGCGGGAGATACAATCGTACTAGACAAAAAGCCTTCCGATGGTGCCACATTCGCTGATATTGACAATGATGGTGATCTCGATGCGTTCGTGGTTAATTGGTACAATAAGCATAACCTTGCCTACATAAATAATGGGTCTGGTGCATTTACACAGGTAGAAGATGGGCTTTGGGTACATCACCTTGGATATTCAGAAACAGCTGCCTTTAGTGATTACAACAATGATGGGCTTGTAGATCTATATGTTACCAATAGTGCGGGCACCAAGCGTAACTTTTTATACAAAAACCTTGGATCGGTTACCATGGAAAATATTGCTGAAGGATCGCCCGTCACTGATGTGGGTTCATCTCGCAATGTCAGCTGGACTGATATAGATGCTGATGGTGATCCTGATCTCTATGTGACGAATGAGAACAATGAAAAAAATGATCTGTATCGAAATGATGGAGGATCATTTGTAAAGTTGACCGACCCGTTGATCACCAAAGATAATTCTAGTACGATGAGCAGCAGCTGGGGAGATATTGACAATGACCGTGATCTGGATTTATTTCTCGCCAATGATGGCAGCCTGAATCAACTTTTCAGGAATGATGGAAATTTTGTTTTTACACGGATTGAGACAACAGATATTTCTGATCGTGTTTCCAAATCATTTAGCAGTGCGTGGTCGGATATAGATAACGATGGTGACCTGGATCTTTTTGTGACCAATGCATTTCAAAATGGTACACGTCTAAAAAACTTTCTCTTCCTCAATAATGGTGCTGGTCATTTTACAGAGGTCACAAATGAAATCGTTACCGCGGATACGGGCTGGTCATATGGTTGTGCATTTGGTGATTACGACAATGATGGTTTTCAGGATCTGGCAGTTGCCACGACACGGTATGGCGGTATCGATGATCCGGATTATCTCTATCATAACAATGGCAATGACAATCATTGGATCATGTTGTCACTTGAAGGCACTACG
>JANPKZ010000041.1:0-3728 GCA_031426295.1 Saprospiraceae bacterium | reverse complement strand
CAGAAAATACCGTCCCCAGAATTTTTCTACCGTGGTGGGTCAGGCCCATATTACCACCACATTGAAAAATGCAATCCGCCAGGATCAGCTGGCGCATGCTTTTTTATTTACCGGTCCACGTGGCGTTGGTAAAACCACCTGCGCACGAATTCTGGCTAAAACCATCAATTGCGAAAATTTACAGGAAGATGGTGAAGCATGCAATTCATGCACATCCTGCGTAAACTTTAATACCGGCAGTTCAATCAACATACATGAACTGGATGCGGCCAGTAATAACTCAGTGGATGATATCCGCGCGCTGACTGAACAGGTAAGATATGCTCCACAGGCTGCCAAATACAAAGTATATATTATTGATGAGGTACATATGCTTAGTGCCTCAGCATTTAATGCATTTTTAAAGACCCTGGAAGAGCCGCCATCCTACGCCATTTTTATCCTGGCCACCACTGAAAAACATAAAATTCTTCCAACTATTCTTTCACGCTGCCAGATATTTGATTTCAGAAGAATTACTACGGAAGATACCGTTGAGCACCTGGAGGAAATTATCTCCAAAGAACACATTACTGCCGAGAAACCTGCGCTTCAGGTGATTGCTCAGAAAAGTGAGGGCTGTATGCGCGATGCACTGAGTATCCTCGACAAAATTGTAAGTTTTACAGGTGGTGCTCTCACTTATAACAACACACTGGAACACCTGAATATCCTGGACGAGGATTATTATTTCAAACTGCTCGACATGTTGTACAACCAGGACCTGGCGGGTGCGCTGTTGTTGTATGATGAAATTAACCGTAAAGGATTTGAGGGAGAAATTGTAATAACCGGACTTGCAGAGTTTTTCCGTAACCTTATGGTTTGCAGTGACCCGAGAACTGTTGTATTGCTGGATGTGGTAGAAAGCTTTAAAGAGAAATACAGGCAGGTCGCAGAAAAAATGCCCTTGGCCTACCTGATCAGTGGCATCAACATCCTCAATGAATCGGAACTAAGTTACAAGCAGGCAAAAAATAAAAAGCTCCACCTGGAGCTGATGCTTATAAGAATGGCCTATTTAAAACAGGCTATTAATGTTGAAGTGGAAGGAGAAGGAGTGATTAAAAAAAAACGAATTGAGAACCTGAGGTCTATTGGTTTCAGAAAACTGTCGGTTTTGGACATCGCTTCAGGAGCTTCGAAAGAAACCACGAAAGTCAAGGCCCAACCTACATCACCCGAAAATGGCGGTGCCACTTTACTTGTCGACAGCGGGTTGGCGAAAAAACCACTCGAACCGATCGGTCATTCCCCTTTACCAATGCCCATACCTCATCAGGCAGATATTGCCACAGTTGTATCGAAGACGCCTAAACCGACATTGGGTGCACTGGCAAAAATCCGGCAAAAAATTGTTCATCAAAATTCGGGTGAGAAGGATATGGTTATTCCACTCGAAGAAGAATCACTCAAAAAAGCCTGGGACGAATATATTATCAAGCTTAGTGAAGTTAAAAACCACAGTACTGCAACAAATTTCAAATTTGCCTCGTTGGTTATTACCGGCAGTAACAGTTTCGATATTCTTACGGACACCAATATCCAGCAACGATTTATTGAGCAGGAACGCGGCGCACTGATCGACCATTTGCAGCAGTTTTTCAACAACCGTCAGCTCAACTACCAGGTAAGTTTGAAGCCACAAACCGGTGAGCAGGAAGCGGTTGAAAGGCCTCCGACAATGAGGGAACAATACTTTAAGATCGTGGAGGAGTATCCGCTGATAAAGGAGCTTCGGGATAGGCTGAATCTGGATTTGGATTTCTGATCGGGATTCATTGGATTGTTTGGATTTTTGGATTTGGATTATTGGGATTGGGTGGAATACGGTAATCATTGGGAACAGGCTTCTTGAAATTTCCGACGCATTAAGAACATGCTATATCCAGATTTATAAGTGTCCTACTTGCCTGGTGTGGTTAAAAAAGCGGCGCCAACAGGCTTGCTATATTTAGTGATTAAACCTCTTCCCGCCTAAGCGTCTCCCCGGCAAAACTTCCGCGCGAAGCGCATCTTTCCTAAGCGAAGCGCCTTTAAACTCTCTCTCACCTACGGCTGCCTTTTTTAAAATACCTCGTCATTCCCGAGTTTCAATTTCACGAGATAGCCATAACTTAACCACTATCAGTAAAGGGATAATTAATCTTTTTTACCTTAATTTCGACCTTCCAATTTATTTATAACTTAAACCGACAGCTTCATATGGCAGAAGTGATCAGAATGCCGCTACTGAGTGATACAATGACCGAGGGGAAAATTGTGAAGTGGAACAAAAACGTTGGCGATAAAGTGAAAAGTGACGATGTACTGGCTGACGTGGAAACAGACAAGGCCACTATGGAAGTAGTGGGTTATGCTGATGGAACATTGCTATATGTAGGCGTTAAAGAAGGCGATGCTGCTAAAGTAAACGAGATTATTGCGATTGTGGGTAAAGAAGGGGAAGACTATAAAGGGCTTCTTTCCGGATCGCCTGCACCTGCTGAGCCTGCCGCAACACAAGCACAACCTGCGGCGGCTGCACCAGCTCCCTCGCCGGCCCCGGCTGCTACTCCTGCCGCGGCACCTGCTTCGGGAGTTACACCTGAGCAACTAGGCGTTACGGTAATCCGTATGCCGCTGTTGAGTGATACGATGACAGAGGGAAAGATTGTACAATGGAACAAAAAAGTGGGCGATAAAGTGAAGAGTGATGATAACCTTGCCGACGTGGAAACTGATAAGGCGACGATGGAAGTAGTGGGATATGCCGACGGTACTTTACTGTATGTTGGAGTAAAAGAAGGTGAGGCCGCCAAAGTGAACAGTGTGATTGCGATTGTAGGCAAAGAAGGTACAGATGTTAGCGGTCTTATAGGATCTCTGGATCAGCCAGCTGCTGCTGCCAGTGCCAACACAGCGGCTCCTGCACAAACTGCACCTGCTGCTCAAGCCGCGCCTGTAGTTGAAGCGGCACCCGCTGCTGTTGCTGAGCCGGAACATTCATCGTCAGAAAATGGCAGAGTAAAAGCTTCCCCTTTAGCTAAGAAACTGGCTGAAGAAAAAGGTATCGATATAAAGAAAATCTCCGGTAGCGGAGATGGTGGAAGAATTATCAAAAGGGATGTCGACAATTTTGTACCTGCCGCAACGCCTGCAGCGGCACCGGCTCCTGCGGCCAAATCAGCGCCTGCCGTAGCGGCGCATGTTCCATCCGGTCAGGAAGGCTACACTGATACGCCAACTACACAGATGCGTAAGGTGATTGCCCGTCGTTTGAGTGAAAGCATGTACAGCGCCCCGCATTTCTTTTTGACCATGGAAATCAACATGGACAATGCAATGGCCGCGCGTAAACAGTGGAACGAAGTAAGCACCGTTAAAATATCCTTCCAGGATCTGGCTATCAAAGCCTGTGCGATGGCATTGCGCCAGCATCCTGCAGTGAACAGCAGCTGGATGGGAGATTTTGTAAGAACATATAACCATATTCATGTTGGTAGTGCCATTGCTTTACCGGAAGGATTAATTGTTCCAGTGATCCGTTTTGCGGATCAGAAAAGCCTGTCGCAAATTGCTGCCGACGCCAAAGACTTATACGACAAAGCCCGCAATAAAAAGATACAGCCGAACGAATTCAGCGGCAACACTTTCACCATTTCCAATCTGGGAATGATGGACATTGATGAATTCACTGCTATTATCAA
>JANPKZ010000040.1:0-6908 GCA_031426295.1 Saprospiraceae bacterium | reverse complement strand
GATGGTGTTGATGGCACAGCCGTTAGCAGATGCGATTCGTAATCTTCAGAAAGGTGGTGACTATGATGAGATCATCTATCTAACACCTGATGGTGAAACACTGACTCAGTCAATTGCTAATCAGTTATCCCTCAAATCGCGCCTTCTTTTTTTGTGCGGACACTATAAGGGCATTGATGACCGTATCAGGCATCAATTTGTCACACGTGAAATTTCGATCGGGGATTATGTACTCAGTGGTGGTGAACTTGCGGCTGCCGTGCTCACAGATGCGATCGGCCGTTTGATCCCGGGTGTGCTGAATGATGAAACTTCCGCGCTTACGGATTCTTTCCAGGATGGTTTATTGGCGCCTCCTGTTTATACACGGCCTGCTGAGTGGGAGGGGATGAAAGTGCCGGACATATTACTTAGCGGGCATCAGGCAAAAATTGATGAATGGCGTTACGAACAATCGATCGAACGTACCAAAGACCGCAGACCGGATCTTCTACGTGACGAGGATCTGGAGTAAGATGTGAAGAAGAGAATTTGATTATTTTGCTTCACTAAACGAAACGCTATGTCACAATTCTACTATACAGACGGGAAAGAAAGGTTCGGTCCTTTTTCCCTTGAAGATTTGCGCGGTAAAAATCTTACAGGCGAAACACTCATCTGGCGGGAAGGCCTGACGGACTGGGTTCCAGCAAAGACTGTCAGTGATCTCAATCCGCTGTTTGAACCAGTCGATCTATTCCCTCCTGTATCCAGTGTTCCATACGCTCCTCCTATACCTGAAACAGCCCCAAAAAACTGGCTGGTGGAATCCATTCTTGTAACAATACTTTGTTGTCTTCCACTCGGGATCGTAGGGATCATTCATGCAACCAAAGTGGAGACACTGTGGAATACAGGTCAACGTGCAGAGGCAATAAAGGCCAGCCAGGAAGCTGCCAAGTGGGTGAAAATTGGATTTATCGTTGGCATCGTTGTAATCGGAATTTATATGCTCATGATGCTCTTTGGCATGGTAGCCGGACTAACCAGCATGTGAAAAACAAAAGCGCCTACTGGATTGCCGGGGGGATTATCCTAATCCTTATTTATGGATTGCTGGATCCTGGTGAAGGCCATTTTCCAAAATGTCCCTTTCGAATGCTGACTGGACTACTGTGTCCGGGCTGTGGATCACAACGCTCGATCCACCAATTATTACATGGACATATTGCAGCTTCTTTTCAATACAATCAGCTGTTTTTACCAGCAGTAACCTACGCAGTCTTTGGTGGAAGTATCTCTACGCTAGCGCCAAAAAAATGGCCTACCGTGCGGAAATTTTTTTATGGTAAAACCGCTGCATATTCAGCACTCGTCATCATCGTTGCTTTTGCTGTACTTCGAAATATATTGTAAGAATTGACCAGAGGGATTGTATTACAGTCTTCTTCTGTACATTATGGATCCGAGAATGACAACGATGATTACAACAATCATAAGGAATAATTTTATTGTTGGTGTTGCAAATTAGCCATTGTTGGTGTTGACACCAACAATGGTAAGTGCACAACAAATTGTTGGTGGTAACACCAACAATGGCTAAACGTATTGGTGGTAACACCAACAATGGCTAAACGCATTACTTTTGGGCTATGAAAATGTATGAAACACTGATTCCTGAAGTTCGCGACCAGGTGCTGCTCCTCCAGTTGAATCGACCAGATGCCATGAATGCATTGAATGCGCGGATGTTTGATGACCTGGATGAATTTTTCACGGAGGGGTATAAAGAATTTACTTCCCGGGTGATCATCATCACAGGGATTGGAGAAAAAGCATTTGCAGCAGGCGCAGATATAAAAGAATTGAATGGCCTCAACCGTGACCAGGCAGAAAAACTTAGCAGGAAAGGACAGATCATTTTTCAGAAAATAGAAGAATTCCATCTCCCTGTCATCGCTGCGGTGAATGGTTTTTCATTAGGTGGTGGTTGTGAACTTGCCATGGCATGTCACGTGCGCATCGCATCAAAAAATGCGAAGTTTGGTCAACCGGAAGTCAATCTGGGAATTATTCCGGGTTATGGAGGGACGCAGCGATTGATCCAATTAATTGGAAAGGGCAAAGCAACAGAACTTCTGTTAACCGGTGATATGCTGTCAGCAGATGATGCATTACAATATGGATTGGTTACGCATGTTCTTGAAGCGGATCAGCTGATTGAAAAAGCTATGGAGATTTCCAAAAAGATAATTTCAAAAGGTCCACTTGCTATTTCAGGCGTGATCCGGAGTGTCAATCAATATTTCCAGCCGGGTGCAGAAGGATTTCCTTTTGAAGCACGTACGTTTGGAGATGTGGCTGCTACAGAAGATTTCCTCGAAGGGACCAGTGCTTTTATTGAAAAACGAAAGCCTGCGTTCCAGGGTAAATAATGTACGAGTTCCATACTGATAAAGAGCGATATTTTGAGATCCAGTACCGTGTAACAAAGGAGTACATTATTCCTTTTTTACAGCAACATGCTCCCGGAAAAAAATGGAACCGTGTCCTGGAGATTGGCAGCGCTGAAGCAGGCGTATTAAAAGCTTTTCTTGAAGAAGGTGCATTTTGTACTGGGATCGAACTATCATCCTATCGTACAGAACTGGCAGAACAATTTCATGCAGAATCAATAAAGGAGGGAAGAATTGAATTTGTCAACAGGAATATTTTTGATATCGATCCCGAACATGACCTGGGAGGAAGGTATGATCTTGTCATTTTAAAAGATGTCATTGAACACATTCCCAGGCAGAAAGAATTTATTCGTCAGCTTCCGAATTTCCTGAATGAGGATGGCTATATCTTTTTTGGATTTCCTCCCTGGCAGATGCCATATGGTGGCCATCAACAGGCAATAAAAAATAAATTTCTTTCAAAGCTTCCTTACTATCATTTACTTCCTGCCCCTCTTTACAAAAAGATCCTGCAGGCGTCAAATGAATCGCCTGCGGTAGTGGAAGAACTTATGGAAATAAAAGAAACGGGCATCAGCATAGAGCGTTTTGAAAACGCATTACAATTTAATCACCTGAAGACTGTTGCTAAAAAGCATTTTCTTTTCAACCCGATCTATCAGTATAAATTTGGTGTAAAACCAAAAGTACAAAATGCACTGATCAGCAAAATACCTGTGCTCAGGAATTTTGTAACATCAGCCGCATACTACCTTGTCAAAAGAGGAGATTGAAATATTATTTTCCGGCTAGCAGTGCGTCGATTGTATTCGTTGCAACGCTATGGTAATTAGGTTTTGCTTCGGCATAAATACTTTTTGCTTCAGCTACCATTCCATTTTCAATCAGGGCAGTGTATAAAGGTGTCAGGAATTTCCTTCTACCAACATTTACAAGAAATTCACGGATATCAGGCAGGATCTCTTTTCCATATCCCTGGTTGATGGCGAATTTATACCAGGCAGCTTTGATCTCACTGTTTGGTGATTTTGTAAATCCAAAGTAGGAATCAAGATCTCTGACTTGCTCCGATGTCAATGAATCAGGTAACGATCTGAGAAAATGTAACCACTCAAAAGTGCCCCATGAACGAGTACCCAATTGGGCAGCTAAACTGCCGTGAAGGAATGAATCCAGTTGAACGTCAACTCTGACAAACCGTTCATCACTTGCTTTTGGATAATTAGAAGGAAGGCCGGGACCGTATACCCATTCATCAATATTAACTGTCACATTATTTGGTACCAATAATTTCTCCTGCAGATAGGTGATAAACCTTTCTGTGGTCATGGATTGAAATTTATGGTCTGCAAAATATTGCCGCAAAAATCCATCAAAATTTGGCCGGCCCACTTTGTGTTCGATCATCTTTAAAAAATGTGCCCCTTTCTGGTAAGCGATATCATTCATGCCATCATCGGGATTTCTTCCTTTCAAATCAAGGAATAAATGAGTCTCTTTTGGATCCAGTTCTGAAATTGTGTTTTGCAATTCCTGCAGACCCAGATTTGCTAACATGTCACTATAGGTACTGTCATACAATGCTTCCATAATGCGCTGTTCGAAATACACTGTAAAACCTTCATTCAGCCAGAAGTCATTCCATGTAGCGTTCGTAACAAGGTTTCCTGACCAGCTATGTGCCAGTTCGTGTGCAATCAAAGCAACCAGTGATTTATCACCTGCTATGATCGTGGGTGTTGCAAATGTTAGACGTGGGTTTTCCATGCCACCAAAAGGAAAAGAAGGCGGGAGTACGATTACATCATATCGTTCCCATTGATAAGGACCGTACAGTGATTCTGCCAGCTCCACCATTTTTTCCATGTCAGATAATTCATTGGCAGATTTCTCCAGCATGGATGGTTCTGTATAGACACCTGTGCGTGCACCGACGGATTTGAATGCAAGATCTCCGACTGCAAGGGCGATAAGATATGCAGGAATCGGTTGGTTCATTTCAAACTTATACACACCATCACCATTTTTAGCCTGGGGATTTGATGCACTCATGACGGCCATCAATTCTTTTGGAACTCTCACAGTTGCATGGTATGTCAATCGTATACCCGGACTATCCTGGATCGGAATCCAGGTACGCGTTAGGATTGCCTGGCCTTGCGTAAACAAATACGGATGTTCCTTGCCTGCAGTTTGTGAAGGCACCAGCCACTGTAAAGCTTCCGCATCCGGACGTGTCGAATATTTGACAGACAATTTTTTTGAACTTTCCTTTACGGGTATGATTAATGCCTGGCCAATCCACTCTGCATCGGGACCAAGAGTAAATTCAACTTTTTCATCACCCACCCATACTTCCTGGATGTCAAGATTCCGGACATCCAGGATAATACTGTCAGCACCACGGTTTACCTGGATATCATACGCAGCAGTACCGGATATTTTTTTTGTATCAAAATCTACATTCAGGTCGAGTGCGAGATGTTTGATGACAGCCTGGGTTGGTTTTGCATGAGTGTGAATATCCATATCAGTGTATGTGGCCGAAATTTCTTCCGTATTTTTTTTATGATCTGTGTCGAGGCATGAAGAGAATGTAGATATGCCTGTAAGCAGAATAGAATAGATGATAAGTTGTTTCATATCAGAATAAATAGAAGCGTATTGAAAAAAAATCAGGTTTGATCATATTTTCTGCCTGACCGGTCGATCAGGAGGTTGGCCGCCTGTTGTGTGCCCATCATCACGATATCCTGGATATCGACATGGGGTGGGCGGGAGGCGATAAAATAAATGGCTTCGGCCACATCTCTTGAGGTAAGCGGATTAAAATCGGTATAAATTTTTGCCCTTTCTTCATCACCATCAAAACGCACTTTTGCAAATTCAGTTTCCTCAACGTGTCCCGGTGATACCTGTGACACTCGTACATTATGCGTATGAAGATCCATACGGATGGATTTTGTAAAACCTTCCACGGCAAATTTTGTGGCAGAATACACATTGCCTTTTGGATAAACTTCTTTGCCTGCAGATGAACCCAGGTTAATAATATGGCCTGATTTGCGTTGTACCATAAGCGTACTGACCAGTTTTGTCATATAGATCACGCCTTTGATATTGGTATCAATCATTTCTTCCCAATGTCTTACCTGGCCATCAAACACAAAATCTAATCCTCTCGCTAATCCGGCATTATTAACAAGAATGTCCACAGGTCGTTGAATGGAATTAACGGCTGCTTCACATTCTTCATAATTGCGAACATCAAAAACCATGGTTATCACATTGATGCCTGCATATTGCTTAAACTCTTCGATTACTGCTTCCAGTCTTTCTTCCCGTCTTCCGGTAAGTATCAGGTCGTATCCGTGCATGGCAAATTCACGCGCAGTGGCAAGCCCGATCCCACTCGTAGCACCCGTGATAAGTACACACTTATTCATTAGGTGCTTTTAGTTTTTCGACCAACTGGTCAAATTCCTTTTTGAACGTTTCATAGCCTGTAGTTGCAGGCCCGCTAAAACCTGTATGCGTAGCAATAACATGATCTTGTGCGTCAAGAAATAATAAGGTTGGAAATGCCAGCACGCCATTTAGCGAAGGAAGTACTTCAGATGCTTTGGCTTTATTATTTGATCCCCCATACAATATCGTGTACGGGATGATCATCTTTTCTTTGTAGTTCTTTATCGCCGCTTTTGCTTTTTCTTCATCGGTATGGCGTTCAAATGAGATACCAACTATTTCAAAACCGGGATCAGGATGAGTTTTTAAATAGTCAAGCAAAAATTCAGTTTCATCTTTACAATTCGGACACCAGGTTCCCATGATCTGAATGATCTTTGGTTTGCCTGCAAATGGAGCGTTTGAAAGATCAATCATGCGACCATCAGGATCCGGTAGTGAGAAATGGAATTTTTGGTTTGCATCTTTCATCTGCGTCATAGAATACGCATCACCCAGATCCTGCAATTCGATTGTATCATTACGTTTACCTTCCCAATACGTCTTGAAATGATTGCCTGAACGGTACAAGCCTGTGATCGAACCATCAGGCAGGATCTTAGCTTCGTATAAATACGCATGTGAACCATCAAATACAGACAGAAACATTCGATCACCACTCACCTGTCCTTCGAGGAAACGATCATCACCCGTAGGACTCATAAATGTGCCGGTCAATTTATTTCCATCCTGCACAAATACGCCAATGGAAGTAGTTGGAGTATCTTTTTCGATTTCAAAATGGCATTCCCAGCGTCCTGTCAGATCCGCTGCAGGTGCATTGGGTGTTTGTTGGAAGCGATGTGTTTGTCCGTGCAATGCCTTGAATTGTATCTGGTAGTCCTTGCGATTGCGTACATGCCAGAAGCCTTCGATTGCATCCTCCTCATACTTCGCACGGATGTAAGAATCATATACGGGAAACTCAATCCACAGTGTATCATGTGAAGTTCGGCGATCAAT
>JANPKZ010000039.1:0-2236 GCA_031426295.1 Saprospiraceae bacterium | reverse complement strand
TGTTATTTATTGAGTGATGCTGCGCAAATAGCGCTATGGCCAACGGTCAAAAAACATCTGACACCAGGCAAAGCACTTTACTTTTCGCATGGATTCGGTATTACGTATCGGGAACAAACCGGCATCATTCCTCCTCCGGATGTGGATGTCTTTTTGGTTGCACCTAAAGGATCCGGGACGTCTTTGCGCAGGATGTTTTTACAGGGACGAGGGCTCAACAGCAGTTATGCCATCTTCCAGGATGCAACGGGCAGAGCGTTTGAAAGAGTGGTTGCATTAGGTATTGCGATCGGATCCGGATATTTATTTGAAACAGATTTTAAAAAAGAAGTGTATTCTGATCTTACAGGAGAACGAGGTACATTGATGGGTGCCATACAGGGAATTTTCGCTGCACAATTTGAAGTGCTGAGAGCAAAAGGGCATTCCCCTTCTGAAGCATTTAATGAAACTGTTGAAGAACTCACGCAATCGCTGATGCCACTGGTAGCAGAAAATGGCATGGACTGGATGTATGCGAACTGCTCAACCACGGCGCAACGTGGTGCACTGGATTGGTGGAAACGCTTTCGCGATGCTACACTTCCATTGTTCAATGAATTGTATGACAGTGTTGCAGCGGGCAAAGAAGCTGCCCTCTCTATTGAAAGCAACAGCAAGCCTGACTATCGTGTGAAGCTGGAAGAAGAACTCAAAGAATTGCGTGACAGCGAACTCTGGCAGGCGGGAAAAACAGTCAGAAGCCTGCGTCCGGAAAATCAACCTACGAAAGAAAGTGTGATAGAGGAATCAGGTATCAAAGTGTAATTAAATTCCAATTCAAACTATACCATTTGCAAAAGCAGGGCATTGTATATAAATTAAAAGTAAATCCACCTGTCCGTCATCATGGATACAAGTTGGATTTTGCTGCTGCTGCACGCAGGTTAAAACCTGTTGTGGTCAGGACACCGCTTTCATTAAATCACAATCTTTCCAAAAAATACCAGGCAAATATTTATCTAAAACGTGAGGACATGCAGGTGGTACGCTCTTATAAGATCAGGGGGGCGTACAATATGATGAGTTCCTTGTCATCGGAAGTTTTGCAGCAGGGTGTGGTCTGTGCCAGTGCGGGTAATCATGCGCAGGGATTTGCTTATTCATGCAAGACCCTGGAGACAATGGGTGTGGTATTTATGCCCGTGTCTACACCCAAACAAAAGATATCGCAGACTTTATACTTCGGAGAAGAATATATCACGATCATATTGACCGGAGATACTTTTGATGAATGTGCTGTTGCCGCCCAGAAATATGCAACAGATCATGGCATGACATATGTCCATCCGTTTGATCATGAAAAAGTAATTGAAGGCCAGGGAACTATTGGCATTGAGATCCTTGAAGATCTTGCAGATGTTGACTATATATTTATTCCTGTTGGTGGAGGCGGATTGTGTGCAGGTCTGGGTACATATCTCAAAGTAAATTCTCCTCATACAAAAATCATTGGGGTTGAACCTGTTGGAGCTCCCTCCATGAAGGCTGCATTGGAAGCTGGTCGTCCCATTACACTTCCTAAGATTGAACGATTTGTCGATGGGGCTGCGGTACAGCGTGTGGGTAATATCACATTCACACTGTGCAGGGATGCGCTTACACTTATGCATCTCGTGCATGAAGGAAAAATCTCCTCCACCATTCTGAAGCTGTACAATGAAGAGGCTATGGTGGTAGAGCCTGCGGGTGCATTGTCAATTGCTGCACTCGATGATTTTGCCGAAGTCATTAAGGGAAAAAATGTAGTGTGCATCTTGAGTGGAAGTAATAATGACTTTGAGCGCCTTGCCGAGATCCGGGACAGGGCGATTGCGTATGAGTTGGGTGCGATTTCTGGATAGGTAAATCAAACTGGCGTCAATTCATTTTTAAAAAATCTTTGCGTAATCTGCGTAAAAACCCCGACTGGGAAATATTTTTTACTTTGTCTAAATGTCCATCGATGCATTTAATCTGACGATCGACCATTGGATCCGTGAGTTAGATCATTACGATTTCGAAACATTATGCAGGAGGCCTTCTGCCACAGGCTGGTCACTTGGCCAGATGTACCTGCATCTCATAGAAAATGCCGAATTCTGCATTGACCAGATCAAACTTTGCCTGACTACAAGTGAGAACGCGGAACGTGAACCGGCAGCTCATGGGAAATTCATGCTGCAACAAAATGCATTTCCGGATGAGATCATAGAAG
>JANPKZ010000038.1:0-4440 GCA_031426295.1 Saprospiraceae bacterium | reverse complement strand
ATGATTCACTCCCGATAGCTATCGGGATCAATTTGTTACAACGATCTGCCCCTCCTCCAAAAGCTTCTGATTCTGCAACCGCAGATACACCTGCGCCACTGTCACTACATCACGTTCACAATACTGTTTGATTTTTTCAAGATCATTTTCTTCCCAGTAACATTGACCAACTTTTGATCCATCGAGATTTTCTTTTGGTGATGGGATACCTAAAGAATAGGAAAGTAAGTCGAGTGATGTATAATTTTTATGATCACCATATTTCCATAGCTCAAGTGTATCACACATACATTTTACTTCCCATGGTTTTTTGCCACTAATATTAAATAGGGTGGGAAGCTCCAAATTGTGGATGGTCATGCGACGGCACAGATATGGAATATCAAATTCACGGATGTTGTGTCCGCACAATACACTCATATTGGGATCATTAAAATTTTTTCGCAGCACAGCAGAGAAAGATTCCAGGACTTCCTTTTCATCATGGCCATAAAACGATTTCATGCGAAGGGTAGGGGAGCCATCATCTGCATGCGTAATGATCCCTGCGCTGATCACGATCACTTTTCCAAATTCTGCATAGATCGCGGCTTTTTCATGATAGCTTTTGGCAAAATCTTCCACCGTCCAGTCATGATCATCCCGGCGGGCCATAAAAGCAATTTTCTGCTTCCATAACTGTTGGCCACGCTCATCAAGACCATCAAATGACGGAAATTGAGAGACCGTCTCCACATCGAGAAATAAAATGTGCTGCATGGAAGCCATGGTGTTTCGTTTTTACCTGGTGAATATTTTCTTTAAATAGCAGGATACCCTGACCCTTACGGATTCCTGGTACTGTTTTCAACGATTGATTCCCCAAGTTAACGATTTGCTATTATTACCATAGTTCCTATGTTAAAATTTCAGATATTTGCTGACCGGGTCACTGTTTTGAAGGCAGTCAAGGTTCTCAAGCCTCTTTATTTTCGGTTTCTTCAGATATTATACGTTCACATCTAACCGTTTATACCAACTATGTCACAGACATCACAACAAAAGCTCCTGGCGCTTGCCACTGTTGCCATTATAGCTCTCCTCGGCCTTAGTGCGTTCCTGATCTACACGAAGGTGAACCAGGACAAACTGATCAAAGGCCAGAATGCTGAGCTCATTGAATCCACCAAAGTAAAAGCTGACCTCGAGAAAACATACTACCAGGCCCTCTCTGACCTGGAAGAAATGCGCGGCAATAACAGCGAGCTCAACGCTATGATCGAAACTCAAAAGACGGAGCTCAAAAAACAAAAGGATAAAATTGATGGCCTGATCAGTACATCAAAAGATCTCGCGAAAGCACGCGATGAGATAGGCCGTCTCAGACAATATGTCACCGAAGTAGAAGAGCTGAAAAAACAAAATGCAGCTCTCCGGGATACCAATCAGGCTCTCTATACACAACGTGAAGAACTCGTGATCGCTGTACAGCAGGAGCGTCTGACAAACGAAGGGTTGATGACTGAAAAAACAACACTTACCTCGAAAAATGAATCACTCGCACAGGAGCGTGAGATCCTTGCACGGAAAGTTGATATCGCATCTTCTATCAAAGTAGGAGAGATCTCTGCTACAGGGTATAAAGTCAGAAGCACAGGAAAAGAGTCTGATAGTAAAAAAGCAAAGGCGATTGATGGGTTGAAAATTTGTTTCAATACAACCAACAACGTGATCGTCTCGGGAGGTATGGAAACATTTTACATCCGCGTGATCAATCCACTGGGAGAAGTCATGGCAATCCAGGATCTGGGTTCAGGAAACATCACCCTGTCCAGCACTGGCGAATCCATTCAATACACTCAGTCTGCAGAGCTGGAATATAAAAATGAACCAGTTCCGGGATGCATCAACTGGCAGCCTGGTATCCCATTCGAAACGGGTACCTACCAGGTAGAGATTTACAATAAAGGATTCCTTGCCGGCAAAGGCAGTTTTACACTGAAATAGAGGCAAGTACAAGTCACAGATCATCCGGCCGGGCCGGAGGTTTTAATTAAAAATTTATGTCAAAAGACAGTTGGATGAACAATTCAATTGTCTTTTTTGTCTTAGAAGGTCACCATGTATAGTTGGAGCTTCCGAAAATTCGATCCTAAGGCTTTCGCTGATAGTCCGTTTGAAAATCTGCTCAAGATTTTCAAGGAGTTGCTTATGTTCAGCTCTGGTAATGTTAGTGAAGCCTTAAACTGGCTTACCCAGTTAGACAGGCAATACAACCTGACCAATCCGGATTACGGGATGGCAGACTTTATCCGTGAACTCAGGGAAAAAGGGTACATCAAAGATGACGGCACCAAACAGGGAATGCTGCCTGCTGCCAAGATGGAACTTGAACTCCGTCGCAAAGCCCTCGATGATGTTTTTGATGATCTGAAAAAATCAAAACGAGGCGATCATAAAACCAATAGTATCGGCATGGGCGATGAGGTCACTTCTGAGATCAAGCCATATGAATGGGGTGATTCACTGGACCAGATTGCGGTTTCTGAAACGATAAAAAATGCGCACATCAATCATGGTATCGAAGAGTTCAACCTGACGCAGGAAGACATGCAGGTCCATGAGAGCTTTTATCAGTCACAGATGAGTACCGTGCTGATGATCGACATTTCCCACTCCATGATCCTGTATGGTGAAGACCGGATCACGCCTGCGAAAAAAGTGGCGATGGCATTATCAGAACTGATCACAACCAAATATCCAAAAGACACACTGGACATTATTGTTTTTGGCGATGATGCATGGCAAATAGAAATTAAAGATCTGCCGTATCTCCAGGTAGGTCCGTATCATACAAATACTGTTGCCGGTATAGAACTCGCGATGGAGTTATTACGCAAAAGAAGAAATCCCAACAAACAGATCATGATGATCACGGATGGAAAACCTACGTGCATCAAGATTGGTAAAAAGTATTATCAAAATAGTTTTGGTCTTGATAAAAAAATTCTCACACGCTGTTTTGCATTAGCGGTGAAATGCAGGAAACAAAATATTCCGATCACCACCTTTATGATCGCACGCGATCCCTGGCTGGTACAGTACGTAGATCAGTTTACGAAAGCGAATGACGGTAAAGCATTCTACAGTTCTCTTGAAGGACTTGGTTCCTTTATCTTTTTAGACTACAAGCAGAATAAGCGAAAATTTAAACATTAATGGCATTAGCAACCACATTGGGTGAACTGCGCAAAACAGGATACACACCGAAATCGATAAAAGAAGAACTGAGGGAAAACCTGATCAAACGTTTGCAGGAAAAGAAACCAGTCTTTGAAGGCATCTACGGTTTTGATGACACCGTCATTCCGGATATGGAACGTGCAATACTTTCACGCCATAATATACTTCTGTTAGGATTGCGCGGACAGGCGAAGACAAGACTGGCGCGTCTGATGATCCATCTGCTTGATGAATATGTACCCATCATAACCGGCAGTGAACTGAATGATGACCCCATGGAACCATTGTCAGCCTTTGGACATAAGCTTGTGGCAGAAATGGGAGATAATACTCCAGTTAGCTGGATACACAGAAGTGAACGTTATGTTGAAAAACTCGCAACGCCTGATGTATCTGTTGCAGACCTTATCGGTGATGTGGATCCGATTAAAGCGGCTACATTAAAGCTTCCCTATAGTGATGAGCGTGTGATTCATTTTGGTTTGATACCTCGTTCGCACCGGTGCATATTTGTTATAAATGAAATACCTGACTTGCAGGCGAGAATACAGGTTTCTCTTTTTAATATTTTGCAGGAAGGAGATATTCAGATTCGAGGATTTAAAACTCGTCTTCCATTGGATATCGCTTTTGTCTTTACAGCAAATCCTGAAGACTATACAAACAGGGGTTCAATCATTACGCCTTTGAAGGACCGTATTGAAAGCCAGATACTCACGCATTACCCGGAGGAGATCGGTATAGCAAAAATCATTACAGAACAAGAAGCATCCATCACAAGACAGCAGCGTGAAAAAGTAAGAGTTCCGGATGTGGTAAAAAACATATTGGAACGTATAAGTTTTGCTGCACGTAAGAGTGAATTCGTGGATGAAAAATCAGGTGTATCCGCCCGACTCAGTATTACTGCATTGGAAAATTTATACAGTACAGCGGAGCGTCGTGTACTGATCAATAATGAAAAATCCACAGTAGCCCGAATTGCTGATTTCTGGGGAGTCATTCCTTCGATTACAGGAAAGGTGGAACTGGTATATGAAGGCGAAGTGGAAGGACAATACAATGTGGCACTTCAGTTGGTGAGCCAGGCTGTAAGAGAAGAATTTCTGGAAACCTTTCCTCACCCTGAGAAGATCAAGAAAGGAAAAGATCGTGATCCATACGGCGCGATCAAAGCTTTCTTCGGTGATAGTAATGTGGTGGTTTTACCAAATGATG
>JANPKZ010000037.1:0-4103 GCA_031426295.1 Saprospiraceae bacterium | reverse complement strand
TTACTTCAAACTGTTGAGTAAAGTGAATCAGTGACCAAAGGAGTAAAATCCATCATGCCTGATAGTCCGTCCAACTATACCTTAGCCTCCGCCTCATTTACGCTTAAACAAATACTCTCCTCCACCTTGCTTCAGCAACATCGTTTTCTCAGCAGGATTAAATTCAAGTACAACACCTGCCAGGTCAAACGCGAATGTATTTGGTGCAGTAGCTTCCAGGGCAAATGATGCCTGCCCTGTAGCTTGCGCATTCATCTTATTATCCTTTCGCGTGATTTCGATTTCAATCGGTATTTGCTCGCTGGCATATAAACCTGTCACTTCATCAATCTCTTCCACTGTGACTGAATACGTCGTGAACTCAGGAATCGTAATAGGCACGTTAAAGACACTGCTCAGCATGGCGATGGCAATGTCATTGTTGCTATAGTTCGTACCATTGCTCGTCAGTGCAAATGCAACTTTGTCTTCCGGGAAATAATAAAAGATGCTGCTGAATCCATCGATGCCACCACCATGGCCGTATCCAATCTTTTCGTTAAAAGGAACGACGATCATACCCATACCGTATTGATCCTTAAATGTCAACATTTCCTTCATGTTAGGTTCTGAAAGAAATTTGCCGGAATATAGAGCTTCTGCAAAACGTATAAGGTCGAGTGGGGTGGAGACAAGGCCACCGGCTCCTTGTGGGATAGACATATTGGTTTCTGCTTCTTTGATCCACGTACCATCGTATGCATAGGAATACGCTTCATTTCGGTGGGGGTCAATTGTGCCACCATAAAAGGTATGATTGAGTTTGGCAGGATCCAATATATACTGCTTTACCAGTGAAGCATACGGCCTTTTAAAAATGTCTTCCAGGATATACGTCAGCAATACATAATTGGAATTGCTGTATTCAGCTTTTGTATCCGGAAGAAAATCGCTGGGAAGCGCTACAATAATATCAAGCAATTCGTTTTTTGTCTTCGGCTGTGTCATATAAGTTCCATATTCTTCAACTCCGGTAAAATCTCTGACACCACTTCGATGATACAGCAGCTGTCGCACAGTGATTTGATCAGAATTTTGTAGAGGTGGGAAATATCGGTTGATTTTCTGATCGAGATTTAGCACACCATGCTGCACAGCTTTCATCACTAATGTCGCCGTAAATGTTTTCGTAATCGAACCGATGCGGAACATGGTGTTTTCATTCAGCAATGTTTTATTCTCAACATCACTGTAGCCAATCGATTTTGAATAAAGGATTTTTCCATCCTTCGACAAGGCTACGCTACCCATAAACTTATTGTTGTCATCCAGGGCTTTGAAAAATGCATTGAGCGACGTGGTATCGATAGTCTGACTATTTCCTGCTTGAATAGCAAAACAAACTAGTAGTATAACTAAGTGTTTCATAACGATCTGGTTGTTTCAGTAATAATGATAAGAAATTTAGCAAGGCTAGTTGAAAAATAATCGGCAAAAGCCGTCCGTAAGCTGTCAAAAACGATCAGAACTGCCACATGTGTTTCGTTAGGGTTTTTTCCACTTGTTAACAAGACCCGTAATCACACCGGATTTATAAAGCATGATCATCAGGAAAGAGCTTATTAACATGAATGCACCAATCCCGGCAATTATGATGTAAGGGTGGATACCCCATCTCGTTGATAAAACCTGCAGCTTTGATAAAGTGTAAAAGAAAACACTCATCCAAAGAGTGAGGATAAGAAGATAGCCAGTAAGCCAAATTATTTTATTATCTGGTCTCAATCTATTCTCATTGGACTTGGTACCATTATAATTGGAATCGTGAGCGTCAATAGAATTAATAAATTCATTAGCGAATTACACTTCACTTAATAAGAGGAAATAATGCTACATGTTCTCAAATCTTCCTTTTATCGACTCCCGCCTGATTTAATATTGCGAGAAATGTTCCTTTTTTAAGATCACGTCCTTTGTGGACTGGCACGATAACAGTCTTTTTTAAGACTTCGTTGTAAAATACATAGTGAGATCCTGTACTTCGCTTATTCAAATACCCATGATCCTCTAATATCCTGATCAGATTCAAGGGTGAATAATTCATTTGGAGGCAACAGTAAGGTTGTATTCAAGCAGATTGCTATCATCAGGTATTGATTCACCATGATCCATTAATTCTTCAATATATAATTCTATTGCCTCCTTAGCCATGGTTATGGCCTCATCCACATCTTCTCCATAAGTTATACATCCCGGCAATGCTGGCACCATCACGGTATAACCTCCTTCAGGCTCTTTCCGAAGCAATAATTTATAATTGTATTGCATATTTTTTAAGATAAGCTTTGGATAGAAATAAATCAAAAAAAGGAATTTGCAAATAGTTGCAACTGTATTATAAGTAAGGGGATCTAAACAGCTTTACAATCCATGCCAACTATGCCAACTATGCCAACCATGCAATCCATGCCTACTGGTTCACCTCATTCAGCAATTTCTCCGCAAACTCATCCACCCGCATCGCACCCTGATCTCCTTCCCCCTGCTTACGCAACGCAACAAGATTTTCATCACGCTCTTTATCGCCAACGATAAGCATGTACGGGATCTTCTTGATCTCATTATCACGGATCTTACGACCGATCGTTTCATTTCGATCATCTACATATCCGGAGAGACCAGCTTCTTCAAGTGTAGCCAGAACGTTTTTACAATACGCCACATGACCTTCACCAATCGGCAGGATCGCAAACTGATCAGGCGCCAACCAAAGTGGAAGTTTTCCTGTTGTGTGTTCGATCAAAATACTGATGAAACGTTCCATGCTTCCAAAAGGAGCACGGTGAATCATCACCGGTCGGTGGGGTTGATTGTCTGCGCCGATATATTCTAATTGAAACCGTTCCGGAAGATTATAGTCCACCTGGATCGTACCAAGTTGCCATGAACGTCCAATAGCATCACGGATCATGAAGTCAAGCTTTGGCCCATAGAAAGCAGCTTCACCTTCTACCTGTACTGCTTCCAGACCTGCCTCTGCAACTGCATCAATAATCGCCTGCTCTGCCTTCCTGAAATTTTCCGGATCACCTAAATATTTTTCTGGTTTCGCAGGATCACGTAAGGATATCTGCGCAGTGAAATTTTCAAAACCCGCTTTTGCAATAACAAGCTTTGTAAGTTCAAGCACATTTAAAAATTCTTCACGCACCTGTTCCTGTGTACAAAAGATATGCGCATCATCCTGGGTAAATCCACGTACACGCGAAAGACCATGCAGTTCACCGCTCTGTTCATAGCGATACACGGTTCCAAATTCAGCAATACGAATCGGAAGATCACGATAGGAGTGTGGCTTTACGGCAAATATTTCACAGTGATGCGGACAGTTCATCGGCTTTAATAAAAACTCTTCGCCTTCTTTCGGTGTATGGATTGGCTGAAAACTATCAGCACCATATTTTTCATAATGACCTGATGTCACATACAGTTCTTTCTTACCGATATGAGGGGTCATGACCTCTGTATATCCACGTTTGTTTTGTTCTTTCCTCAAAAAATTCTGAAGACGATTACGCACTACTGTTCCGCGTGGTAACCATAAGGGTAGACCTGCGCCTACTTTTTCAGAGAAAGCAAACAATTCTAATTCAGCACCCAGCTTACGGTGATCACGTTTTTTCGCTTCCTCCAGCAACACTAAATATTCTGCAAGTTCTTTTTGCTGTGGAAAGGTGATACCATAAATGCGTGTGAGTTGTTTACGTTTTTCATCACCACGCCAATAGGCACCTGCAATATTTGTGAGCTTGACAGCTTTGATCTTTTCTGTACTGCCAATGTGCGGACCTTTGCAGAGATCAACAAAATTCCCCTGCTGATAAAACGTGATGTCACCATCAGTCAGGTCAGCAATCAGCTCAAGCTTATATTCATCACCTTTCTGTGTAAAATAATCCGTTGCTTCAGCTTTGCTTACGTTGCGTCGTTTGTATTCACTTTTCAGCCGCGCAAGCTCCAGCATTTTCTCTTCGATCTTCGGTAATTCTTCCGGAGTTAATGAACGGTCACCCAGATCCACATCATAATAGAACCCACTTTCTATTGCAGGACCAATACCAAAT
>JANPKZ010000036.1:0-6659 GCA_031426295.1 Saprospiraceae bacterium | reverse complement strand
GTCCCTGAGCCTGTCGAAGGGAAGAAAGGTTGCAACCCCCACACATGAGTCCCGGTCGATTTTTTTTTTGAAGATATTACTATAAAATTTTAATATACTGAAAAAAATCGACCGGGACTCAGCGGGCTGGGCTATGCCATTTTCTTCCCTTCCACAAGCTCAGGGACCGCTCATGGTCAATGCTTCTCTTCAATTATCGAGTCGGATTTATCTCAGAGACTATACATAGTCAATGAAAATTTTTATTCATTACATTTCACCAATTGATATTCGGGAATATAAATCGGCCCATAATATAACTCCTCACTCTTGTTAACACTGATCGCATTGCAGATATCCGGATCAAACGTCACCTCTTTCGTTTCAAAATTGATGGAATGAACACCCGCCCACAGCGTATCAATTCCTCTTTCTTTCATCTCACGGCTGATATATTCAAAATTTTCTTTCTCACTTTTGTGAAAATACGTTGTTGCATACGCTATATCATTGGAATAGCCCCAGCCAAAATGTTCTGTCAGCAGTAAGGAAGATTCTTTCCGAAGCTCCAGGATTTTGTACTCGTTTTGCTGCCAGTAATAGTACTTAACCTCATATGCTATTTTATTCCTGTTGCTGTATTCTTTCGGCCATCGATACATCCCCACATCATAGAATGGATATCGCTGTTCCCCAAAACCTATTGCAATAAAATTTCCAATAAGAATGATGACGATGATGATCTTCATAATCCGGGGGATCGATACGGTTCTGAATTTTTGAATGCAATAGTAAAAGATCCCTCGTCGACGCAGGTAATCCCGGATTGATATTCCGATCCACAGAATGATTATGGAGATGGAGACCAGTACAAAAGCTTTAAAAAGCAGGATGGTATTGAAGTTGTGAAACAGGTTATCAGTTTGAACTAATGTCATTAACAATGTTAGGGAAACAAAAGAAAAGGCTATTCCTATAATCGATCTCATCCGGTATTAGCTGATGGTTGATGTGATTAATTCCAGATCGGCTTCTGATAAGCCTACATACAAGGGCAAACATAATATCCTGGCTGCAGTGCTTTCGGAAATTTCCATACGACTGGACTGCACATACGGGAGTGTATTCAGGGAAGGATAAAAATATCTTCTGGGGAAAATATCGAGAGCATTCATTCTCGACTGAGCTTCTAATAAATCAGCTTCCGTTTGAAAAATTACCGGATAGTACGCGTAATTCCATTCAGTATGTTCACGGATCTTCAACTTCTGCAAACGCTGAAAGTCAAGGTGCTGATTGTAATATGCAACCACCTCCATACGGGCAGATAATATTTCCTGCATGTAAGGCAAAATGGATAGACCCAATGCTGCCTGAAGTTCAGAAATCTTACCGTTAATCCCCAGTCCGTGAAATTCCAGTTGTCCTTTGTGTCCAAAATTGTGGGCCTGGTACATCTTTCGGTGTAAGGCTTCGTCTTTACAAAACAAAGCACCTCCTTCTCCTGTATGAAATAATTTCGTCGCATGAAAGCTACAGGTGCTCACATCTCCATATTCAAATATGGATCTGCCCTGATATCGAACTCCAAATGCATGCGCACCATCATAAATCACGGAAAGTTTATGACGGCGTGCAATTGTTTCTATGAATTCAATAGCACAAGGATTTCCAAAAACATGAGTAGCGAGAATTGCAGTTGTTTGCGAAGTGATCGCGGTTTCAATTTTAGTTTCATCAATCGTTAAATATTCAGGATGTATGTCTACAAAAACAGGTGTGCAATTTTCCCAAACGATTGTAGCTGTGGAGGCTACATAACTAAATGGTGTTGTAATGATCTCTCCTCCATTCCCTAATAGTTTCAGCGCAATCTGCAGCGGAATGGTTCCATTATTGGTCACCAGGATATTTTTTACAGACAAATATTCCTTTAACTTTTCTTCCAGTTCCAGCACAAGTTCTCCCCGATTGGTCAGCCATTGCTTATCCCATGCCCGCTGCAATATGGACTGGTATTCGTCAATGGGTGGCAGAAATGTTTTGGTTACAGGGATCACGAGCTTTCAGATGGTTGAGTGATGAGTTCCCAGTTGGGATTTAACTGGATAGGAGACCATCCATGTTGTTTACTTTCCACAAGGAAATAAACAGCCGACTGATATCGAAATATCATATTCCGTTGTCCATCTTTATATTCATTTAATCCAATCGTGATGGAATATTGACCCTGCGAAAAAGGAATATTTGGAATAACTGCCCTGAATTGTACAGGTCCAACAATCTCCTCTACCTGGACATGATCGAAGAAATTAAATACTTCGGCAAAATTGCGTTGCTCCTGGTCATAAAATGCCAGGTGCATTTTTGGCTGGTACACAGGATCGTGACAAATGACATAAACAGTAAGAATTAAATCTTTTCCATGATGAACTGTAACTAAGCCTTCTTTATCAGATGAGTGTCCTTCCGATTCCAGCACAATGTTTTTTATCTCTACTTTATTCATTCCCTGGAGACTACCTGATTCCTGCCGGAAGCCACCATAGTACTGTGTGATCCCTGCCCCAACATCACCAAAGTGCCAGGTAGTTTTATCTTCTTTCATCAGGCATATTCGTGTACACATGCGACTTACCATTGGCATGTTATGCGAAACAAAGATCATGGCCGTCTTCGAGCGCAGTTCATCCATCTTATTGAGACATTTGAGTACAAAGCCCATATCACCAACAGCCAACACTTCGTCGATCAGCAATACATCAGGTTCCATTTGCGAAGCCACTGCAAAACCTAAACGTACTTTCATGCCTGAACTATAATTCTGTACAGGCGAATCGATAAATTCACCTATCTCTGCAAACTCAATGATGGCTTTGAATTTTTGATCAATTTCCTTTTTACTAAATCCGAGAAGTTGTCCATTGACATAAACATTTTCACGCCCTGATAAGAGTGGATTAAAACCAGCACTCAATTCGATCAACGCTCCGATTTTTCCCCGCATTGTGATCGTCCCTTCGTCCGGGCGTATCAAACCATTCAGCATTTTTAACAGGGTACTTTTGCCTGCACCATTACGCCCGATCAAACCGAGACATTCTCCGCGACGTAAACTAAAGTTCACATCTTTCACTGCCCAAAATTCTCCTTCACGCAGGACTGAACGATCCTGGTGAGATCCAAATACAGCATTTCCTAAATCTTTCAGGCCATACCACATGCTTTTATTCAGACTGCGACTGAACTTTTTAGAAACATTTTTTACTTCTACCAGGATCTCATCTTTGCTCATCATCATGTCCCCATCCGTTCAATTAATATTTCCATTGCGATCCGCTGCAGGATGAAACCGGCCACCAGTATGACAATGGTGACTGCTGCAATGCAACCAAGAGTAAGAATACCTGTCGAACTCTGCAAACCAAGTAGCCAATCACGTGCACTTACCAATACAGGACTCACCGGGTTCCATGCAAAATTTTTAAATACACCACTAAATTCTGTTGTGGCATACACAACTGGCGTAGCATACATAGCGATTTGTAAAAAAACCGGCAAGGCAAACTGTATGTCTTTATATAAAATAGCGAAGGGCAATAATAGAAGACCAAAACACATCCCCAGCATAATCAGAACTAAGACTGCGGGAATGAACAAAAATGTGTACCCCGTCACCGGGATTTGAAAGATCACAATTTCAGCAGCAATAATCACTAACGAAATGAGCGACGTGAATACAATCTCATAAAAAGCTGTGATCATCAATGCTTCGCGCGGAAAATTCACTTTCACGAGAATAGGTGCATTAGCCTGGATGGATTGTATGGGCATCGTCACAGCATTGGAAAAAATTGACCACAGCATCGTTCCGGTAATCACAAATAATGCGTAGTTGCTGCCGGTATGATTGAGCGTCACAATATTATTTTGATTCAGGAAGATCCAGATAGCTGCTGTGGCTAATGGGGGAATGAGTGCCCATATGATCCCTAACACACTTTGACGATAGCGTGCCCGGATATTACGTTGGGCAAAGCGGAATCCAAGCGCATGTGCCACGGGAAATTCCCTATATATTTTTATTAGCGTTTTTAAAATCCCGGTTCTGCCGGTAGCAGAATAGTGGTGTACAGGCAGATTTGCATTGGTTGTTGGATTGTTTTCCATTGGGATCATTCCTGCAGAGCAGACGGTGCGCAAATTTTCTGTAATATAAAGAGTTCGCCGGATGTATGTTTGCATAGAAATTTTCCAGATGGTGCATCAGGTTAAAGTAAGTATTATCATACCGGTCTTCAATGTTGAAACCTTCCTGAGGCAATGCCTGGAATCCGTGATTCATCAGACACTTACGGAACTTGAAATTATCTGCATCAACGATGGTTCAACGGATCAATCTCTTCGCATCCTGGAAGAATATGCTGCAAAAGACGATCGTATCGCCATCATAGATAAAGAAAATGGCGGCCAGGGATTGGCTCGGAATTTGGCCATACAGCGAGCTAAAGGCGAATATGTGGGTTTTGTGGACGGAGATGACTGGATTGATCCCAACATGTTTTTCAACCTTTATACGTCGGCCAAACAATTTGATGCCGATGTGACGATTTGTGAAATTCAACTTTATGATGCAGCAAACGGTTTGATACCTCAATCCCAATGGTTTAAACTTCCGATCCATAAAAGATTTGATCATATCGCTTTTCGGTGGGCTGATATATCGAAAGTCGGTTTTCATCTGAACTCGGGTCCGGTCAATAAAATATTTAAGAATGATTTTCTTCGGAAGCATCAGTTTGCATTCGCAACCGGGCTGTATTACGAGGATATTCCTTTTGTATTTCCGTGCCTGATCAGGGCGGAGAGGATCAGTATGGTGAGAACACCATTATATTTTTACCGGTATTCACGCCAGGGCTCCACCAGTGCTGATAAAGGAAAAAGGCAATTTGAAATTTTTGAGATTCTCAATGTATTGAAGACCACCATCCAGGATGTACCCGGGCATGAGAAGTTATGGATGCAATTCAATGCCTACAAATTCAATCAATTATTTTTTCATTGCAGGGAAATTGCACCCACATTCAAAAAAGAATTTTGGGAAAAATTGAAAGCTGAATTTGCCAGTCTTGATCACGAGACTCGAAAAGGTCTGCCAATACATGCGTTCCTGATCAGACTCGGTATGGTACGCGGGTGCCAGGTTTTTAAAGCCGTAAAATATCTGAGCCGGGTCAGGAGACAGGTGTTCAATTAATAGGAAAATTGATGGACTGGAATCAGCTAGCGGCACTATAAGTAGTACTTATATTTTTACATTCTCAATATATTTCCTGTTTTGATTGAAACAAGTGGCGGGGAAATATCGGAATAACTTCATAAAAGTTTTCATCGCTATTGGTAAGCTGACCGGTATTGGGATGTTTCGATCGAATAAAAAAGCCAGGCTGATTTCGAGGATATACATTTTTGTTGCCGTATCACTTCTATCTATTTGTTGATAGACATAGGCAAACATTTTATTGAATTCAGGTTTATTAAAATTCGCTGTGATAGAATCAGCTCTTGTCTTGTTGTACAGATAATACGCATCCCTGATCAGGCCGATTTGCAACTTGTTTCCATTCATCATGTCTACACTAAAGCAAAGATCTTCGGAGTAGCGGAAAGGCTTAAATGCCTGGCAAATCTCTTTTTTAATAAACTTATTACATGCACTGCCACCAAAATGTCCAAACGCCCGTTTGTCATGTATGGTTTTTATGGTTTGCCGAATGGAATATGAAGGTAATTGCCGGATAAAAGAAAAGACGTAGCAATTCATTCCCGGCTGAAGGACTTTTTCAAACTTGCTGTATAGGTCTGCACTGATCTGATCATCACTATCGACAAAGTGAATCCACTCTCCGCGTGCTACCTTGAGGCCAGCGTTCCGTGCATGGGCCAGGCCCTGATTGGCAGGTAACTGAATCAAATGCAAATTTTCCTTTTTTATTTGACTGACCAATTCTGCTGATCTGTCCGTGCTGCCATCATCCACCACAATGATCTCCAATTGCAATCCATGTTGTGCTTGTTGCAATACGGATTGAACAGCCTTTTCGATATAGGCTTCCGAATTATACATCGGAATGATAACGGACACATCTATTTTATGAACCATAGAAGGCTGGAGTAGGACAAGGGGACATAAGACTTGATGCAGTTACTGATTGCTTCAAAGGTAAAAACCTATTTCGGCATAGATGCACTTCGGTGGATGACGGGAGTGGATATTGTAAATTCGGTCTAATTTCACTTTTATCACCGCACATGAGGAACACGTAAATCATTGAAGATCGCCGTTATCATACCATCCCTGCATAAACTTGCGCCTGTTCAGGTGGCAATTGCTGTAGCGGATCAACTGACGCGGGCAGGTCATACGGTAACAATATATTATTTCAAAACATCATCAGGTTCATGGCAGGAAGAGGGGATTAGGTGTGTAAAAATTAATTTATTCAGCCGTATAGATTGGGATGCATATGATATTATACATAGCCATGGATTCGTGCCGGATACATTTGTTTCACTCAGAAAGCCACGATCATGTCAGGCAAAATCCGTGAGCACGATCCATAATTATATTTTCCCGGAATTAAAACTTCTATACAACCAGGTTGTGTCCTCGGCGA
>JANPKZ010000035.1:0-5838 GCA_031426295.1 Saprospiraceae bacterium | reverse complement strand
GCATTTTCATGGTTCCCTGGTGGAACAGATAATTGGTATATCACGCAATATATCGTTGAAGGGTTTGGACATCTTCGTAAGATGAATGTATCTATTCAGGGCGGAGAAGGAATGGATATCGTACAGCGCGCGGTACCCTATATTGATGGCATGATGATCGATTGGTATGATGATCTGAAAAGACTTGCACAACAAGGAAAGATAAAAATGGAAGATCACCAGATAGGGAATATGCAGATCCATTACCTCTACGCACGATCCTTTTTTCCTGAGATACAACATTCAGCACAAATTGATGAAGTCATCAATTATGTAAAAACACAATCTGAAAAATACTGGTTACAACACAGCTTGTATGAACAAGGCCTGGTTGCTCTTGGATTTAACCGGACATCTCCTAACAATACACTTTCAAAAGAGATCCTGGCATCATTGCGGGAAAAAACGATCGTGAATGAAGAGCTGGGCAGATACTGGAAACAAACACCGGGATTCTATTGGTACCAGGCACCTGTGGAATTGCAATCATTAATGATCGAGTTGTACCAGGAAATGAAAGTGCCTCAGGCGGAGACGGATGAATTGCGCGTATGGTTGTTGAAACAAAAACAAACCACACGATGGAATTCCACCAAATCAACTGCAGCAGCTATTTATGCACTGCTGATCCATCCAGACACATGGCTTGAGTCATCCGGTATCGTGGAGGTAAAAGTGGGTACTGAAAATCTGGTTGACCAATCCACATCTGTGGAACCCGGAACAGGTTATGTCAAAAAATCATGGGATGCAGCTGAGATTAAAAATTCGTGGTCTTCTATCACAGTTAAAAATCCAAATAATCACATCGCATGGGGTGCAGCTTATTATCAATATTGGGAAGATCTTGATAAGGTGGATAATTCCATTGAAAATAATCCCCTGAAAGTGTCAAGAGAATTGCTGATCTCTAAACAAAGTGATCGTGGGGATGTGACAAGTATCGCACCTGGACGAAAATTGCGTGTAGGCGATAAATTGATCGTGCGCCTGATCGTGGAAACAGATCGCGTGATGGAGTTTGTACACCTAAAAGATGTCAGGGCATCGGGATTTGAGCCCATGGATGTCATCAGTGGATATCGCTGGAACAATGGTGTTGGTTATTATCAGAGCACTAAGGATATGGCGACGCATTTTTTCATAGATTATTTGCCTCGTGGAAAATATATCATTGAATACCCAGTAACTGTGGCTCAGGCAGGGTCCTATAGCGAAGGCCTTGCTACACTGCAATGTATGTATGCCCCTGAATTTTCAGATCATAGCCAGGGACAACGGGTAAAAGCGGAGTAATGGTAGCGTTAGTCGATATAGACGCCAGTAAATCCTCAAAATACCGGATATTGGCACAGTCAATTTTTCTAACAAAACCAGGTTAGTAACATGTCAGAACAAACAGAACGTGAGAAACACGCGGACACAATCGTTCGCAATCACATCATATGGTCAATGGGCGCAGGTTTAATTCCTGTTCCTATTGTCGATTTTTTTGCTGTCAGCGGGATCCAGCTGGATATGATCCGTCAGCTTTGCAAGCTGTACGATCAGGACTTCAAAGAATCTGAAGGTAAGGCGATCATCACCAGTTTGACAGGTTCAGGTCTTGCACGCATGGGCGCAAAAGCCATGATCAAGTTTATTCCCGGGATCGGATCGGTCATTGGAGGAGTTACTATGGCTCTTTTAGCGGGAGCATCTTCGTATGCATTGGGAGAGGTTTTTAAAAAGCATTTTGAAACAGGTGGAACGTTCCTGGATTTTGATGCGAAGCGTCTAAAAAAGATGTATAATGAACGGTTTGAGAAAGGCAAGAAAGTAGCTGAGCAAGTACAAAAAGAACAGGAGAAAAAACGATCAGCTGCCGATGCAGCAGAAGGTGGAAAAACTTCCTCTAAACTCGTCGATAAACTTAAAGAACTGGCTGAGCTGCGGAAGGAGGGACTCATCACTGAAGATGAATACAACGCCATGAAGAAAAAGCTGATCGGCACCTAGCTCCTCAAATACCTCTTCTTCAGGCTTTTTAACTTTATGTTGGGAAATAAGCACCCTGCCTTGTCAGGTAACACCTGTCATTGTTCCTAACTTTGAACGTCCCTTTCATTGACCCGGGCAAACAGATTATAAACTCATCACATAATGCGTTTACACGTTTTATTTACATTCCTTTTTGCTGGTATCTTTTCAATGCTGACTGCCGGCACACCTGAGAATAAATACAGGATTGAAGTTGAACTTCAGCATTTTGACGGGGATACCTTATTGCTTGGATATTATTTTGGAAAATCCCAGTATCTCAAAGACACCGCCGTACTTGAAAAGGGGAAATTTGTTTTCGAAGGAAGTGATTCACTCAAGCATGGAGTTTATCTGATCGTCATTCCACCAGACAACAAGTTTATTCATTTGCTCGTATCAGAAGATCAGCCCCGGATGTCCATGTCTGTGGATCTCGAGAATATCGTCCCTTCTGCAAAATTCAAAGGGTCTTCGGAGAATGTGATCTATTATGATTACCTGAAAGCACTTGATCAAAGACGACCCCTGGCGGACAGCCTGAAAAAAATGGTGGTGCAGGATTCATTGCATAAAGAAAAATACCAGGTCCAGATCGATGCCCTCGACAAAGAAGTAATTAAGATCCAGGATGATGTACGTACCAAATTTCCGGAGTCTATGACGTCCATGTTGATCTGGGCAAACCGCGATATTGAAATTCCCAAATATCCTGAATTGACGGAAGAAGAACGTAAGCAAAAACAATTTGAATATTACCGGGCGCATTATTTTGATCACTTTGATCTGAAAGATCCCCGATCATTACGCTCGGGAATCATTCATCAGAAAATTGATTTTTTCATTACAAAATTGTCCTACCAGGTTCCGGATAGTCAAAGTGTTTCTATGGACTACGTGCTGGGTAAAATGGATATTAAAAGTGAGACGTTTCAATATTATCTCGTCTATTTTTTAAATGAGGCTGCCAAGTCAAAACGAATGGGCATGGATGCTGTGTATGTACATCTTATTGATGAATATTACACAAAGGGATTGGCGACATGGACTGAAAAAGAGCAGCTGGATAAACTGGTTGCCCAGGCTCAAAGTGTACGCGCTACACTCATCGGAAAGATCGCACCTGACCTGACATTTTATAAAGAGTCTGGTGAACCGGTCAGCATTCATTCGATCAAATCGGATTATACTGTCCTGTTCTTCTGGGATCCGGAATGTGGCCATTGCAAAAAATCCATCCCATCAATTATTGACTTTTACAACGCGTATAAAGACAAAGGAGTAGAAGTACTGGCGATCTGTACACAAGTTGGCAGGGATATTTCACCATGCTGGGCAACCATCAAGGAAAGAGGCATGGACATTTGGGTCAATGCTGCTGACCAGGTATTAAAAAGCCGCTACAAAACGGTCTATGATGTAAAGACTACACCGCAGATCTTTATTCTTGACAAGGACAAAAAGATCATCGCGAAAAAGCTTCCGGGAGAAGAGCTGAAGAATGTGATGGATGAAATTACGAAGGTGAAACAGTAGCCTGAAATCAATGATTTATTGGTGTGGGTCGTCAACGAATCACTGATCGTTGTGCCTGTCGATATTGAGGTATTCGGTATTCAGTAAAAGTGGTATTCGGTAAAAGGGGTATTCGGTATTCAGTAAAAAAAGTATTCGGTAAAATAGGTATTCAGTATTCTGTAACCTTTATATCTAAGAGCAGTATTATGTATAAAGCCCACGCTTGACTTTTTCAATATTATAATGTGTGTGCTTTTCGTACTATTAACTATTAACTATTAGTTATTAACTATTAGTTATTAACTATTAGTTTTTAGTCTAAATAAAATCCCTGGCGTCAGTCGATTCTAGGTACCGCTGTATCGCAGCCCATGCTGCCGAAAAGGACATCAGGATCCCAAGCGCAACAATGAACACAAGACCTATAATGATCATGTCCATGCTGGAGGAAAATAAAGAATGTCCTGTAACATTTCCGATCCAGAACAGAAGTGTGAAATAAGCGATTGCAGCTACAAGAATAGAGAAGCTGCTCATCTTGAGAACTTCCATGATAAAAGGCTTTCGAATATAACTTCGGGTCGCTCCTACAAGTGACATCGTGCGAATATGATATCGATGTTGCATGATATACATGCGTATCTGGTGATGGATCATGACCAGTATCAGAAGTAATAGAATACCTCCTATAGCACCGATCATCAGGGAAATACTTTTTAATCTGCCACGTACTTCACTATACAGGTCTTCCGGGTAATAGAAAGCTGTCACACCATCTATTTTCATGACTTCCTGTTCAAGTGCTTTGGCATACACAGTGTCTACACGTTCTGCAATTAACTTGAAGCGAAATGAGGCACGAAATGGATTTTCCATGGAATCTGGTAATGCAATTTCACCTAATTCTTCCTTCATCACATTCATCGCATCCTGTGCGGAAACGAAACGAAGGTCCTGGACACCATCAAGTGTACTCAGTTTATTCTCAATGGTGATAAGTTCAGTTTCGCTCAGATCAGGTTTGCATTCCACCAGGAATTCAATGTTCCCTTTGAACATTTCTTCCCACCTGTCAGAAAACCAGAAGCTGCTGACAAATAATCCTGCGAAAAAGAGGAGGACGGCAAGGCTGCTGACTGTCAGCCAGTAATACGGTGTGTAGGTAAAACTGAAGGATTTCACGGAGGGTAAAGGTAATAATATGAATGAAAAATTTAATATGTCTTTCGTCCTCTAAATCAGGGCTGATGAAGAAATTACTAATTTCGCCGTCCAAACAATCTTTAACGGTTCAGACATGGCCAGGGAATTAGCATTACGGGATGCCATCAGGGAAGCGATGGTCGAGGAAATGAGACTTGACAGCACCATCTTCCTGATGGGCGAAGAGGTCGCTGAATATAACGGCGCCTATAAGGTCAGCAAAGGGATGCTGGACGAGTTTGGCCCAAAACGGGTCATCGATACGCCTATTGCTGAGTTAGGCTTTGCGGGTATTGGTGTAGGGGCTGCGATGAATGGCTTACGGCCTATCATAGAGTTTATGACCTGGAATTTTGCCGTCCTCGCATTTGACCAGATCGTCAATAATGCAGCCAAAACACTGGCGCAATCCGCAGGTAATTTTTCATGCCCGATCGTCTTCCGTGGGCCCAGTGGTTCTGCCGGCCAACTTGCTCAACAACACAGCCAGTCTTTCGAAGCATGGCTTGCCAACTGTCCGGGTCTAAAAGTGATCAGTTGTATAGATCCGGCCGATGTTAAAGGTTTAATGAAGTCCGCCATCCGCGATAATGATCCGGTGTGCTTCATGGAAAGTGAAAGTATGTATGGCTTCAAAGGTGAAGTGCCTGAAGAAGAATACCTGGTGCCGATCGGTAAAGCTGTTGTGCGTCGTGAAGGAACAGATGTGACCATCGTCTCCTTCAACAAGATGATGGAGGTGGCAAAAAAAGCTGCTGAAGAATTACAAAAAGAAGGGATATCTGCCGAGGTCATTGATCTTCGGACTATTCGTCCCATGGATTATGAAACGATCATCAATTCAGTCAAGAAAACCAATCGTCTTGTTGTAGTAGATGAATCCTGGCCTTTTGCCGGCATCTCATCAGAGGTCACCTATGTGGTACAGAAACATGCATTTGATTATCTCGATGCACCTGTCACGCGTGTCAACAGCGCTGATACATCTCTTCCCTATGCACCAACGCTTGTGGAAGAGTGGTTGCCAAATCCTGCCAAGGTGATTGCTGCTGTGAAGGC
>JANPKZ010000034.1:0-2254 GCA_031426295.1 Saprospiraceae bacterium | reverse complement strand
TTATTACAAAAATTACGTCCAAGCTCACAAAGCTTTTCATCGAACAGGATATCACCACCCGCAGGCGCAGAAGCCATGATACCATACCGCACACCATCTGCACCAAACTGGTCGATCAATTCTAATGCATCCGGACTATTGCCAAGTTGCTTACTCATCTTACGGCGTTGCTTATCACGAACCATACCGGTGAAGTAGACATCATAAAATGGTTTCTGACTTCTCCATTCATAACCGGCCATGATCATGCGGGCAACCCAAAGGAAAATAATATCCCATCCTGTCACCAGCACACTTGTAGGATAGTAATAATCAACTTCTTTCTGTGACTTCCATCCATCGAAAACGCTAATCGGCCACAACCATGATGAAAACCATGTATCCAGCACATCCTCATCCCGTCGCAGGTCAGTGATGACAAGATCATTACGACCTGTTTTATTTTTTGCTTCCTGCAAAGCATCAGCTTCTTCCTTTCCAACAAAAACCAATTCTTCACCTTCATGCATGATATACCATGCAGGAATCTGGTGACCCCACCATAATTGTCTGGATATACACCAGTCACGGATGTTCTCCATCCAATGGCGGTATGTGTTTTTTAAATTGTCAGGATAAAAGTTAACCTCTCCATTCACGACTGCATCAAGTGCAGGCTCAGCAATGGACTTCATATCAACAAACCACTGAAGAGATAGACGAGGCTCAACAACAACTCGTGTTCGCTCTGACCTGCCTACATTGTGAATCAGATCTTCTGTTGACACTACATGGCCTGCAGCTTCCAGCGCCTTGTTCATTTCTTTCCGCGCTTTATCACGATCTAAACCGATAAACATCTGCGCAGCGTCACTCATCGAACCATCCGGATTGAGCACATCTATAACTTCAAGCTTATGTCGCAGACCGATCTCGTAATCATTTACATCATGAGCAGGAGTTACTTTCAACGCACCCGTTCCAAACTCACGATCTACATAAGCATCAGCTATAATAGGGATCTCACGATTGATCAGCGGAACGATGGCAAATTTTCCATGCAACTGCAGATAACGCGGATCTTCGGGATGAACGGCGATAGCAGAATCACCAAGAATCGTTTCAGGTCTTGTCGTGGCAATTGTGATCCACTCATCCTGCGCACCAGCTATCTGGTAACGAACTTTGTACAGCGTTGTCTTTTCTTCTTCATACAGGACTTCTTCATTTGAAAGAACAGTTTGTGCAGATGGATCCCAGTTGACCATGCGCTTTCCCCGATAGAGTTTTCCTTTCCGGAAGAGATCAATAAAGATATCAATGACCGCATCAGAACGAATTTCGTCCATTGTAAATGCAGTGCGTTCCCAGTCGCATGAAGCACCAAGCTTTTTGAGTTGATGCAGGATGATGCCTCCATATTTTTCTTTCCATTCCCACGCATGGCTGAGAAATTCTTCGCGTGTGAGATCAGATTTTTTGATTCCTTTTTCGCGCAGGAGGTTTACAACCTTCGCTTCAGTGGCGATAGATGCATGATCGGTGCCGGGTACCCAGCAGGCATTTTTCCCTTCCTGGCGGGCACGTCTGATCAGCGTGTCCTGAATTGTATTGTTGAGGATATGCCCCATGTGCAGCTGGCCGGTCACATTGGGTGGTGGTATGACGATACTGAAGGGTTCCCGGTCATCGGGTTCGGAATGAAAATAACCTGCCACCATCCAATGCTGATACCATCGGTCTTCGATGTCACCGGGGTTATATCGTTTTGATAATTCTTCCATGAAATATTACTGGTAATGGACGTTTAGGGGGCTAAAGATAGAAAGATGAAATTTGGGGAAAAAATGGAGGGAAATGGGTTACAAACGGGCACGAAAAATATGGCTTAAATTTGGAATAATTGAATATTAATCAATTACATACATATATATGAAAGATTTAATACTGTAGTATATTCACAATTTACCTCATTTCTCCTTAGCCGTTCGTGCGATAATCCTGCTTCTATCCAACCCGCCCTCCAAAACCCTCAAAAGCCCCATGATTTTCTTCCACCATTTCCCCTCTTCAACGAAAGAAAAAAAACCTCATAAGGACACACCGGTTAAGGATTAAAAGGTGAATAGGAAATCGGTGTAAGGTGTTTCTTTCTATGGATCAGGTGTTTTTCCTGGGGAGAATTTTTCTCATCAGATAGTTCAACTCCTTCAGAGTTGAGCGGGGAATTTATATTGTTTCGCTACCATGGGTTGGAATTGTACGGACTTCGTCC
>JANPKZ010000033.1:0-15745 GCA_031426295.1 Saprospiraceae bacterium | reverse complement strand
AAGTACTTTTTGCCGATGTTTTGTACTGAAGACGATCTGGTAAAGGATTTGTGTATACGTTCCCATGGAAAAGTAGTTTTGATATGAGTATATGTATCGGGCGAGGGGAAACGTTACGGTTTTTTAGTTAAATTCTTGGGGAGTGAGGAGATTTTTTGAGATTGGTCATGGCGCATAGGTTTTTACTGTCGACGATGGCTGCTAACCAGATAGTTCAACCCCTTCAGGGTTGAGTCTGTCGAGGAAGATTCTTCTCAATCCACGGGTTGCACCCGTGGATATTGATATGCGAGTCCTTCAGACTCAAATTTCGGTTTCCAAAGGAAACAATACGCCTAGGTTTCCGGAGGAAACATCGATCCTGAAGGGATCGGACAGGAATCCTGAAGGGATTCGACATTCGAAACTATGGGTGAAACCCATAGGCATAAAAATGGGCTTGAGATCTCACCTCAAACCCGAGTAAACCAATCTCATGAAAAATGAGAATACAAAAAAGACATCTTCACTCCTGCATCAACAAGGCTTGTCGTACAAGTATGTATTTCCTTTGATGATATCATCTCCTTCATCCTCTGTCACAGTCAGTCGCGACATCTTGAGTTCTGAAGCTGGTGGTACATCATCCAATTGTATTTTTCTGCGCGCGAACGCTGGTACTTTCGTCATCTCAGCGATCCACTCACTATTCTGGATGCGACTGGGATTGATATTCATCGAAGGGACTTCTTCACGCTGACGCGATGTTTCTTTTTCTTTTAGCACACGACGGATCTCCTCTCTCTTCTCAAGGTCATCAGGCTTTACATACGGATCATTGTAGTTGTGACGTGATGGTTTTTCAACATTCTCCTTGGGCATCACGACCGGTTCAAAATCCATCGTACGCTCATTCGTGATCTCAAAATCCTCATCATCCATCTCCTTTGCTTTCATGCCCATCATGTCCTCATCAATCCCAACAAGGATCTTCTGCGTTTCAGTCCGATCCATTTTATTGATATTATGCTCAAAACCTGTTGCGATAATCGTAACAGATATTTTCTCACCTAACGACTCATCGATACAGTTACCCCAGATGAGGTCTGTTCCGTAGCCAGCTTCCGCCTGTACGTATTCGGTTATTTCAAAGATCTCATCCATCGTCACTTCCATTCGACCTGATGTAATGTTGAGCAGGATATGTTGAGCACCGCGGATGTCATTATCCTCCAGGAGTGGAGAATTTAAAGCTGCCTGAACCGCTCGTCTCGCTCGATTCTCACCTTCAAAGCTTGCAGTACCCATAATTGCAACACCACTATCTCTCATCACTGTGTTCACATCTTCAAAATCAACATTCACATACCCTGGCATCGTGATAATCTCAGCTATTCCGCGAGCAGCAGTCGTAAGAATATTATCAGCTCTGCTGAATGCATCAGACAACTTCAGGTCACCATGTATTTCCCTCAGCTTATCATTGGAGATCACGATCAATGCATCCACATTGTTTTTCATTTCTTCCAATCCTTCCAGTGCCTGACGCTTCCTGCGGCTACCTTCGAATGTAAATGGAAGTGTTACGATACCGACCGTAAGGATATCAGCTTCACGCGCAGCCTTTGCAATGATTGGCGCTGCACCTGTTCCGGTACCACCACCCATACCTGCAGTGACAAATAACATCTTCGTATTGTTGAGGACAAAGTCACGGATATCATCGATTGATTCGATGCAGGCTTGTTTACCCATCTGTGGTCGTGATCCTGCACCGCGTCCTCCTGTAAGTTCCGGACCGAGTCGGATTTTCACTGGCACACAACTCGTTTCCATGGCCTGGTTATCTGTGTTGCAGATGGCAAAATCAACACCCGTAATGCCTTGCTTGAACATGTATGACACTGCATTACTTCCACCACCGCCCACTCCAAGGACTTTGATGATGCTCTTTTCTTCTTTTGGTATATCGAATAACATGATGGCTGAATTTTTAATTGATGGTATTATAATTTGATCCTGATATGTGCTTATAGAAAATCCTGGTCCGGTGTGGCTTCGAAGAATTCTTTGGTCTTGTGAAGGATACGATCGTACCAACGTGGACCATTCCGATCATCACCGGGATCCTGTTTCATGTCTTCTACAGGTTCAGGTTTGTTCGTTGGTTCCATGGTGATGGGCTTGACATCGGTCGCTTTCGTATTGACCATTTTATCTGTCTCATCGATCACATCCGGTGTCTGCAGACCATGAATGATCAGGCCAATTGCTGTTGCATAGATGGGACTTGAAACATCATCACGCTGACGTGAAGCGATGTGCTCGATGGGCAAACCAACACGTGCACTCATACCTGTCCGGTATTCAGCAAGCAGATCAACTTTGCTCAGCAATGCACCACCACCTGTCAGTACGATACCTCCAATCAGCTTGCGCTCGTAACCTGATTTTTTAATCTCAACACGTACAAGCTCAAGAATTTCTTCCATACGTGCCTGAATAATCAGGGCAAGATTTTTTTCAGAAATCTCCTTGTAATCTCTTCCGTTAAAACTTGGGATCGTGATGATCCGGTTGTCAACGATACACTCAGCTAGTGCAGAACCAAATTTCTTTTTCAGTTTTTCTGCCTGCTCATACATCACAGTACATCCCTCTTTAATATCTGCAGTGATCACATCACCACCGAAAGGCACTACCGCAGTATGACGGATGATTCCTTCCTGGAAGATGGTGATATCTGTGGTACCACCACCAATATCAACCAGTGCCACACCCGCTTCTTTTTCTTCTTCACTCAATACCGCGGCAGCAGATGCAATGGGTTCGAGTATGAAGTCAGCAACTTTCAAACCTGCCTTTTCAACGCAGCGTTCGATATTTTTATGAGCTGATAATTGCCCGGTGACAACATGGAAATTTCCGATGAGACGGTGACCACACATACCGACCGGATCCAGAATTCCTTCTTCATCATCGACTGTATACTCCTGTGGCAGGATGTGTAAAATTTTATCTCCCGGAGGCAGTGCAAGCCTGTACATGTCATCAAGCAGTGTCTGGAGATCTGATTTGGTGATCTCTTTATCTGCATCTGCCAATGTCAGGATGCCCTGGTGCTGCAGACTTTTGATATGCTGGCCAGCAATACCTGCGAAGACTTCCATGATTTCCATCCCGGCACTTTTCTCTGCCTGGATCACGGCTTCTTCAATGGAGCGCACGGTCTTGTCGATATTGGCGACCACACCACGACGAACTCCTTCTGATGCTACTTTGCCAACACCGAGGATTTCAATGCTGCCATATTCATTACGGCGGCCGACCATGACACAAATCTTCGACGTCCCGATGTCAAGGGCGACGACTGTTTTGGACTTTTGAATCTCTCTGTATCTCATGAGATAAAAATTTATTGGTTTAATCTTTTTTTAGCTACGACCTGCCCGGCAAATCGTGTGTCGATATAACTGTATGTATCCCACCCAATAGAGGGTAGTGCTTTTTTGTAAAATTTCTGGATCCGCTCAGCCTGATCTTCCAGATCACCTGTACTGCTGATCAGTATTTTTGCCGGACCTAACCTCGGTACCAGCCACACATTCTCTTTTGACTCCACATAGATCTGATCCACCAGGGATCCCATAAATTCATCTTCCTGCAACATCAGTGTGACATCAAACAATGTCTGTATCGGCCATGTCTTCACATCTTTTGTTGATGGAAAATTTCCATTTACTAAAGGCACTCTGGCCGTAAAATTTCTGGACACCGGCATACGAACTGTATCAGCATCGATGTAATAATGTGTACCTGCATTATCCACGATACGCATGATCGGCATCCGCTGACGAATCGATAGATTCAGTTTGCCATTTGCACCCAGGAATACTCTCGCTTCTTTCACATACGGACTGGTCAATAAAAACTGTTCAATGCTTCGCATATCCACCAGGTCGATCGGCAATTTTTCAATGGGTCCGAATTTCTTTACCACTGATTTGACGATGTCTTCCGGAAGTATGAGATTATTTCCTTTATCAAGCAACAACACTTCGGCTTCGACACCGACGATCACCTCTTCGGTCTGAAAGCGGGCAGCCATCAGGGTTACCCCTGCGAGTGCTCCCAGCAAGATCAGCCAGAAGAAGGTTTTAATGCGTTGCTTATTTTCTTTTTTCATTTTTCGTATAGTTGCCTGATCAGCTCAGGAATATGTTTGTCCAGGTCGCCGGCTCCAAGTGTGATCAACACATTCGGCTTTTGATCTACCACCCATGAAATCCATTCGTCACCTCGTATCCATTTTTTATTTGGATTTTTCATGAGGTCAAAAATTGTTTGGGAGCTTACACCAGGAATCGGTACTTCTCTTGCAGGATAGATATCGATGATCACCGGTACATCGAGCAGATCAAGTGCTTCCGCAAATCCCTGCGCGAGATCTTTCGTCCTCGAATAGAGATGCGGCTGAAATACACCTGTCACCTGTCCGCCATATGTTTCCTTCGCTGCAGTAATCGCTGCGACCAGTTCTGCCGGATGATGTGCATAATCATCAATCAATACATGCTCATCATCTTTATACCTGATTTCAAATCTTCTCGAGACTCCTTTGAATCCCGGTAACGCTGCTTTTATTTTTTCTTCATCTCCACCCACTTTCAGTACTAATCCACACGCTGCTGATGCATTCAACACATTGTGTCTTCCCGACATCAGCAATTCAAATCCATTGATCCTGCTCCAGGGCGTTTGTAAGTCCCAGTGCCAGATCCCTTTTTCAACTCTCAAATGCTTGATGTGATAATGTCCTTCTGTTGCTCCAAATGAAAATGATTCTACATCATTTGAATCAAGCACTTTCCACACATCATCTCCAATTAATGACTCCAAATCCTCCCGGTATAATAAAAATCCACCCGGTTGTATCTGCTTCAGAAACTGGCGATATCCATTCAGCATCTCCTCATACGTACCATATATATCCAGGTGATCCGGATCCATTGCTGTAAGGACAACCCATCGTGGATATAACCTCAAAAATGATCTGTCATATTCATCCGCTTCCACCACCATCAGTTCAAGACTGTCAGAGATGAAATTGGAATTGTAATTCGCTGCTATGCCTCCAAGCAATGCCGTATGTTTCACTCCTGTCTCCCGCAGCAGGTAACTGATCATCGATGATGTTGTCGTCTTGCCATGCGTACCGGCCACTGCGATCGTATCAATTCCATGTGTTACCCACTCCAGTGCCTCTGATCGTTTGACCATCATGACATTGTGATGATGGAAATGCGATTTGATCCTGCTGTCTTCCGGTATCGCGGGTGTATAGATCACGAGGTCCGGAAAACCGTTGATCTTTTCTGGATCATCTTCAAAGTGAATATCAGCTCCTTCTTGAATTAGCGTATCTGTAATCGCGGAGGAACTTCTGTCATAGCCACTCACCCTCATTCCCCACAGCAAACAACATTTTGCCAACGCACTCATTCCTATGCCACCAATGCCGAGAAAATAGATGTGTTTATATTCCTTTAGTTGCTTCATGATTTTTTTGAACTGGCTAATTGAATAATATGATCTGCAATCTCATCAGCTGCATTTGGTTTCGCAAGTTTTTTAATATTCTGCTCAAGCTTCGTGAGTTCCTCCTGTCGTGACAACAATCGTAATGCTTCCTGAAATGCTTTTTGAGGAGCATCTTTATCAGGTATCAAAATCGCTGCACCCTGGTTTTCAAGTGATCGAGCATTATGTGTCTGGTGATCCTCCGCAACATACGGTGAAGGCACCAGTATGGCAGGTTTTCCCACCAGGCACAACTCACTGATTGTGATAGCTCCTGCGCGGGCTATTACTACATCAGCAATTGCATATGCAAGATCCATCCTGTCGATGAACACAAAGGCTTTTACATTCCACGGCCTCGGATTTGTTGGATCGAGGTATTTTTCGGCGTAAAGCTTCCCAATCTGCCAAAGAACTTGTATATCATGTCGAACTGCTATCAGCTCGTACGATTGTCGTATTGTCTCATTGATTGTACGTGCGCCCAGGCTTCCACCAAAAGCTAAAATTGTTTTCTTCGAAGTATCCAATCCAAACATATTCGCCGCTTCTTCTCTTGACATCTTTTTTCCAAGATGACTCCGCATTGGATTTCCGGTAACAACTATTTTTTCTTTTGGAAAAAATTTCTCCATGCCGGGATACGCGACAAATATTTTCTTTGCTTTTTTCGCAAGGATCTTATTTGTCACTCCGGGATAACTATTCTGTTCCTGCACTCCTGTGGGAATGCCCATCACGGCCGCTGCTCTCACTAATGGACCTGAAGCATAACCTCCAACACCCACTACAACATCCGGCTTGAAAGATTTTATAATCGAGCGGCATTGCAGCAAGCTATGGATCACTTTGACCGGAAACATCAGATTACCCCATGTCAACCTGCGCTGAAAACCACTGATCCATAATCCTTCAATCGGATATCCGGCCAACGGTACGATTTCCATCTCCATTCTTCCCTTTGCACCTACAAACAATATGTCAATGAGCGGGTCGCGTCTCTTCAACGCATCGGCTATCGCTATAGCCGGGTATATATGACCTCCAGTGCCACCACCACTAATGATGATCTTCATCGAGAGGTTTGATTTCAACTTTACCTACATCACCGGCAGATTGTTCGATATACCGGCTCACGCTGAGTATCATTCCAAAAGCCATACATGTGATCAGCATGGAAGTACCTCCCTTACTGACTAACGGTAATGTCAATCCGGTCACAGGGACCAGGTTAACAGATACTGCTATGTTGGCAAAAGCCTGGATGACAATATTGAGACACAAGCCCATCGCCAGCAACGCCCCAAATGTTTTAGGACTACGCGTGACGATTGATGTGCATTTCAGGAAAAGCAACAGGAATAAAAAGATGATCACAAAACCACCTACCAATCCATACTCTTCACAGATGATTGCATAAATAAAATCTGCATAGGAATATGGCAGATAATTGCGCTGGGTACTCAAACCCGGTCCCACCCCAAACCATCCACCATCCGCAATAGCAATCTTCGCCTGCTGAATCTGGTACCCTCCATCTGAATTGTGGAAAAACTCGCCTACACGACTTGTCCATGTGGCAACACGAACTGCATCAGGGAAAATCGAACCTACCAATACCAATCCACCGAGAAACAACGCACCCAAAAGCACCAGCAATCCAATATATTTAAGGTGTACACGACCAATAAACATCAGCGTCATACATGTTATAAAAAGCAACATGGCTGTACTGAGATTATTCGGCGCTATTAAACCACAGATCACAATCACAGGCATCATCAATGGAAGAAAAGCACTCTTAAAATCTTTAATTACTTCCTGCTTCATAGCAAGCGACCTCGCGATGTACATGATCAGCGCAATAGCAGCTATGTCTGATGTCTGGAAACTTAATCCAATACCCGGGATCGAGATCCACCTGCGTGCATCATTGATCTCAGGACCAAAAAACATCGTGTATAATAACAACGGTATTGACGCAACTAATAGAATTGGTGCCAGTTTAGAATAAACCGAATAGTGTGTAGAATAGCACATGTAACATAACAGGATCCCCACCATGGCAATCACGACATGCTTGATCATATGGATCTCTGCAAATCCACCATTGTACCTGAATGCTATGGTACCAGTCGAACTGTATACAGCAAGCACTGAAGCAAGACATAGCAATGCAACGATAACCCAGATACCCCGGTCACCTTTGAGATTTTTTGCTATGTGAATTGCTCTGTACATCTATAGTTCGTTTACCTCATGTTTAAACTGGTTACCTCTGTCCCGGTAGTCCTTGAATAAGTCGAAGCTGGCACATGCCGGCGACAACAAAACGGTATCACCAGGAGACGCAAGCGAAGCAGCTCGACGGACTGCTTCGTGCATCGTTGTAGTTTCTGATATGTAGTTGACCTTTGCCGAAAAAGATTCATAGAGTTTCGAATTATCCAATCCCAAACAAATCAATGCTTTCACTTTATGCTGCACGAGTTCCATAATGGCCTCGTAATCATTTCCTTTATCCAATCCACCTGCAATCCAAATCACAGGTGTCTTCATGGACTGTAGTGCATAATAAACTGCATCTACATTTGTGGCTTTGCTATCGTTGATGTACTTCACACCATGTTTTTCACCAGATACTTCCATCCGGTGCGATTCATTGACGAATGACTCCAATGATGCCTGCAGCGTATCATCAGGAGATCCTGCGAGAAGTGCTGCTCTTGCTGCCGCGATGAGGTTCACCTGGTTGTGCCGACCTATTAACCTTGAGGTAGACATATCAAGCGTAAGATCATCCGTGACAAAAACTTTATCATCCCCGATCAGATCTGTCTCACGTATAGACCACAAACGTGACTCTACCTGCGCGGTGATCACTTTTGTTACCGTGATCGGATCCATCGCATTATAGATCAATGTGTCATCCTCTTTCATCTCCTTCACGATCCGCAACTTTGCTTCTGCATACAAATCCATATTGTATCCATATCGGTCCAGGTGATCCGGAGTAATGTTGAGAATGATCGCTACATCCGGCCGGAACGTGATAATATCTTCCAGCTGAAAGCTGCTCAACTCACACACATACCAGTCTGCATGATGCTCCGCGAGGTATTGACAAAAACCTTCCCCTACATTACCAACTTTTGCTGCATTAATTCCTGCAGAAACCAAAAGGTGATGACACAGTCCTGTTGTCGTTGTCTTACCATTGCTTCCCGTGATGCCGATGATCTTTCCATCTACATTCCGGTATGCCCATTCGATCTCTCCGATGACTTCTTTTTCCAATACATGCAATGCCTGCAGGATCGAGCTGTCATTGGGTATGCCCGGACTTTTGACGATAATGTCACAAGCCACCAATTTTTCAAGTGTATGTCCTTTTTCTTCAAAAAGGATGTTATGCTGATTCAATATATTTTTCCTCTCCTCCGGAATTTCTCCACCATCACTTAAGATCACATCATGTTGACGTGCTTTCGCTAAAATGGCGGCACCTATTCCGCTGATGCCTGCGCCCAGTACTGCTACTTTCATGATCTGATCACCTTACTTTTAATGTGATCAGTGTCACGACCGCCAGCATCACACCCACGATCCAAAACCGTGTTACGATTTTAGCTTCATGCATGCCGAGCTTTTGAAAATGATGATGCAGTGGTGACATTCTGAATATTCTTCGCCCTTCTCCGTATTTCCGTTTTGTGTATTTGAAATAATACACCTGGATCATCACCGATAATATTTCTACCAGGAAGATCCCGCACAGTAAGGGAATTAATAATTCCTTCCGCAAACAAATCGCCATCACAGCGATGATCGCACCGAGTGTCAGGCTACCTGTATCTCCCATAAATACTTTCGCCGGATATGAATTGTACCAGAGAAATCCGATACAGGCTCCCAGGAAACATCCACTGAAGATTACAAGCTCCCCCGAATAGGGTATGTACAGGATATTTAAATAATCTGCAATGATCGTATTCCCACTTACATACGCGAGTATCGCCAATGCAAGCGCGATGATCGCAGAGACACCCGTGGCTAATCCGTCAAGCCCATCCGTAAGATTGGAACCATTGCTAACGCCTGTTACAATGATGATGACTAAGGGAATAAACAGTAACCAGACCCATTCTTTCGCATTCAAACCAACTAAGCTGACGATCGTTTCATAGTCTAACTGATTGCCTTTAAAGAAAGGAATATTGGTCAGAGTTGATTTGCAATACACTCCATCCCTCCATCCATCAGGTGCTGATTTATCTTCAATCTTTACATGTCTTACAACTTCATATCCATTCGCCTGAGCTTCTTCAGGTGATAACCTGATCACAACATCATGATGGAATAACATCGCTAATCCGATGATCAGACCAAGTACAACCTGTCCGAACAATTTGAATTTCGCTTTGAGACCCTGCTTGTTCTTTTTGAAAATCTTAATATAGTCATCGACAAAACCAATGGCACCCATCCATACTGTAGTGAGCAACATGAGAATGATATACACATTATCAAGTCGCGCCAGTAAAATAGATGGCACAAGAATTGCCAGCAGGATAATAAGCCCACCCATTGTTGGTGTGCCTTGTTTCTGCAACTGACCTTCGAGACCCAGGTCACGAACAGTCTCACCTATCTGCATCCGTTTCAAAGAACGTATGATCCTGTTACCTAATAACAGGGATATTATTAATGACAGCATAATGCCGACACCCATCCGGAAGCTGATGAATCTGAACAACCCTGCACCGGGTAGATCAAATTCTCTGTCCAGATATTCAAAGAGGTGATAAAGCATTTGCTACTATTGATTACGTTTTGGTGTTAGGTTATCCTCCGGTAGAAAATGCAGATGCTAGCGGGTGACCTGGAAATCTTTATCCCCTAGCTTTCACCCGCTGCAACTGCTAAAACCAACCTGAGAATGATAATAGAACCTATCTTATATATCTTCTATGCCAGCGCTTCCGCCAACACTTTTTTATCGTCAAATGGATAGCGTTGTCCGTGTATCTCCTGATATTTTTCATGACCCTTACCGGCTACCAGTAAGATGTCGCCAGCCTTCGCCATGCGTACTCCCGTCCGGATCGCTTCTTTCCGGTCAGTGATGCGCAACACCATATCCTGTTTTTCTTTGGGCACTCCTTCCCACATCTGATCAAGAATAAATTCAGGATCTTCTGTACGAGGATTATCTGACGTCAGAATCACCAGGTCAGCGTGCATCACTGCGATGCGCGCCATTTCAGGACGTTTCGTTCTGTCCCGGTCACCCCCACAACCTGCGATGCAGATAATGCGTGATCCCGGTTGGCGAACCTGGAGTAGAGTGCTCAGGACATTGAGCAATGCATCGGGCGTATGGGCGTAATCGACTACTGCGTTGATCATCTTGCGACCTGTCACCAGGTCAAACCGGCCTTCCGCCGGTTCCAGTTTGCTCAACACGGTCATTACTTCCGTTTCGTCCTCTCCGAGCAATACAGCAGAGCCGTAAATTGCCAGGAGGTTGTATGCATTGAATTTTCCAACTAATCGTACATGCAGAGGGATGCTATTAATTTCAAGATGTAGGCCTTCGATCGTATTCTCGATCACGCGGGCTTTATAATCTGCAATTTTGGTAAGACTGTAATTTGAGACCTTAGCAACAGTATTCTGTACCATGACGTCAGCATGTTTGTCATCTGCATTGATCAGGGCAAAGGCCTGAGCACTCAATCCATCAAAAAATATTTTTTTCGCTGTTATGTATTTTGCAAAATCACCATGATAATCCAGGTGATCGTGTGTGATATTGGTAAAAATTGCTCCGTCAAAATTGATCCCATCCACTCTTCGCTGATCCAGCGCATGACTGCTCACTTCCATAAAGGCATGTGAACATCCTCTCGCTACCATCTTTGACAGAGTTTCCTGGATCGCAATTGCATCTGGTGTTGTATAGACTGTTGGTTCTACATTTTCACCAATCCTGTTTTCGATCGTAGAGATCAGGCCGCACACATATCCAAGATCTGTGAAGAGCCTGTATAATAATGTTGCCACTGTCGTCTTCCCATTGGTGCCTGTCACACCCACCATCACAAGATCCCGTGAAGGATGCTCGTAAAAAGCAGATGCCATATGCGCCAGGGCAGAAGCAGAATCGTTGACGAGGATCACACAGATATCATCATATCGTTTTTCGACATGTTCTGCAATCACACATAAAGCGCCACGTTCAACCGCTATGTCAATGAACTTGTGTCCGTCAGTCGTCTTGCCTGCTACAGCAACAAAGACCGAATCCGGAGTCACTTTCCTAGAATCAAAATGGATCGAGCTTACTTCAAGATCTGTTTCTCCTCGTATCTCTCTCACCGGTATGTTGACGATCAACTCTTTGATTGTCTTCATCCCAGTGTCAAAAAAATTGTTGAACCTTTGATAATGGGTTGACCAGATCGTATCGATTGATTTACCACACGCCCCACTCCATTATATCTTACATGTATTCCCCTGTTTTCAAGCAGGTAGATGGCATCCCGTATCCCCATACCTGACAATTCCGGGATCAGGTTTTTATCAAGCACATCCTGCACTTCCATCTGCATTTCTTCTCCGCCTGCAAGCCGTGCCCATTCGCCATCACCTTCCACATGTGTATCCAGTGATAATGCATCCACGATTTCATTCAATTCATCTTTCTCACACCATCCCGCCAGACGCACACCATCCATCATCTTATTCGTATCAGGAAGAATAGTCTTAGCGAGCAACTCCCTGTTCACGCCCATACATCTGTCTGCAATTTTGCGGAAGATGGGCAGCGCGGATGTAGAGCCATAAAATCCATTATGTGTTGGATCATGTACCACGACGATGCAACTATATTTTGGATTGTCAACCGGAAAATACCCGGCGAACGAAGCCATGTAAGATTTACGTGGTGCGGTTGGATCATAATAATCTGTCCGTGCTGTTCCTGTCTTACCGGCAAACATGTAATAGTCCGGTTTATAATCTTTGGCGGTGCCTCTTTCGACGACGCCTATTAATAATTGTTTTACTTCTTCAATTGTCTCAGTAGAAGCAATTTTTGAATCCACGACTTGTGGCTTAAATCTTTTGATCGTACGACCTTCACGCGTAATGGCAGAAACGATATAAGGCTTCATCATTTTACCATCATTTGCAATTGCATTGTACAATCTCAATGTCTGCAAGGGTGTCTGTTTACATTCATATCCTGTTGACATCCATGGCAGCGTAACTTTGCTCCATCCATCTTTTTTGTCTGTTGGACTTTTGATCAAAGGTGCTCCTTCACCATCCAGCTCAATGCCTGTTGGTTCATGCAGATGTAATTCTTTGCACCGTTCTATAAACTGGCTGGCTTTACCATCATGTCCATAAAAATCCTGGACAAGTCTTGCGATACCAACATTGGATGAGGTTTCAAATGCTTCTGCCAGCGTGCTCTCATGAATACCATGTTCTTTGGAATCCTTCATGATGCGGTCAAAGAATTTTCCTTTTCCTCCTCCGAGATTGACAGGTGTAGTTAACTCAGCGCCATCATCTTCAAGTAATGCGATCACACTGGCAAGTTTAAATGTGGAACCAGGTTCTGATGAATAACCTACTGCATAATTATAATTTTCATCATAACCACTTCCTATACTTCCACCGAGATTTGCAATTGCTACGATCGCACCTGTCTCAACTTCCATCACTACCGCTGTTCCGCTTACTGCATGACTGGCTTCCAGTCCTTCGAGTAAGGCATATTCCGCGATATCCTGTATTTCAGGTTGTATGGTTGTCAACACATCTGAACCGCGTTCTCCTTCAAGGTCAGCGAGATCTGTTACCGGGATCCATGCACCACCAGTCACACGCTGCATCAGTCGTTGTCCTTCTTCGCCTTTCAAATATTCATCGAACGTGCGTTCAAGCCCGATGGGTTGTGCATTTTCGCGATCCAGACCCAGGGTCCGACTCGCCAATAGTTTATAAGGCTTCACGCGTACATGATTACGATCTACGATGAGGCCACCTTTATTCTTTCCCAGTCTGAATATTGGGAATGTCTTAATTCGTTCGAGATCCCGGATACTTACATTTTTGGCAAGTAGTGCATACCGGTCACCATTCCTGCGTTTCTGGATCAGCCAGTCACGCATTTGTGTTTTGCTTACTGAAGGATTTACATACGTTGATAAATAGTAAGCCAGGCTATCAACATTTGATTTAAAAATATTTTCACGCAATCCGTCTGCCTTAAAATCAATGTGCAGATCAAAAAACGGTAATGATGTTGTCATCAGGCTTCCGTCGGCAGCAAGAATGTCGCCGCGATCTGCCATGATCGGCACATATTTCAGGTACAGGCTGTCACCCATATTACGCCACTGATCCCCTTCAACTACTGATATGACTGCAGCTTTATAAAACAGTGTTGCAGCCACCCCCACCATCGCTAATGCGACGATATACACCCGGATCAATAATTCTTTTTTCGTGTCTTTCATTCGTGGGGGGGACGAATCAGGGTGCTATTTTATGACCACCGGGTTTTGGGTGAGAAAATGTAGTTCCTGCTCAGCGACACTTCGCTCAATCATTGTAGGTGTGGATTGATACATGAGATCACTTTTGATCGTCATAAACCGCCACTTGCTTTCTCTCAATTCATGCTGTAACGTCTGTACTTTCCGCACATTCCGCTCAGCGAAATGTACATTGCCGATATAGATCACTCCCAATCCGCAGAGGAAGTATAGAAACGGTAGATTTTTGTAGATCATCTTCGTTCCTAATAAGCGGTATAGTGATTTCTTAATCAAGCTTTATGTGTGGTTTTAGTTATTCTTTATTCGTTGTATAGCCAATTGTAATTGTTAAGCTTTTGATGCCAGATAAAAAGACGCCAGACATCAGACTCATTATGCACTTATTTTAAACAGATCGGAACTCCACTTTATCAATCTCACAACTCACAACTCACAATTCACAACTCACGATTCACGATTCACGATTCACGATTTTTCAGCCACTCTCAACTTCGCACTTCTCGATCTCGGATTTCGCATCTGTTCATCTTCATCAGCTTCTACAGGTGTACGTGTGATTTCTTTCCATCCCACTTTTTTCTTTCCGAAAAAATCCTTCTCTGCTTCACCTTCGAAATTGCCGGTCTTAAAAAATCGCTTTACTAAACGATCTTCTAAACTGTGATATGAAATCACCACCATTCGTCCTCCGGGTTTCAATATTTGTTCTGCTCCTTTGAGCAGATCTTTTAAAGCATTCATTTCGTCATTGATCTCGATGCGCAGTGCCTGGAACAGTTGTGAGAGGTATCGCATTTTTTGTCCCTTCACTACTTCTTCGGCGAGACTGACCAACTGTCCTGTTGTTGTGATATCACGTTGTCTCCGGCTTTGCACGATGTGTTGTGCTAATGTGCGGGCATTGGTGACTTCACCGTAGCGTGAAAACATATCCTGCAACTGTTCTGCGGGATATGTATTAATAATGTCCGCTGCAGATAATTTTTGTTGCTGGTTCATGCGCATATCCAGGGGTTCATCAAACCTGTAAGAGAATCCTCGTTGTGGATTATCAAACTGGTGGGAAGAAACTCCGAGATCTGCCAACACGCCATCGACCTGGCCGGTGACACCATAGTATTTCATCCAATGGTGCAGATACCGGAAATTGGAAATGATCAGTGTTACGCGATCATCGCCCCAGAGGTTGGCAATTGCATCTTCATCCTGGTCAAAAACAAACAGATGACCTTTATCATCCAGGCGGTCTGTGATTCCTTTGGCATGGCCACCTCCGCCGAAGGTGACGTCCACATATATTCCATCCGGCCGGATCGACAAGCCCTCGAGGGATTTGTCAAAAAGAACGGGGATGTGATATTCACTCATTTGACCCTTTGGTCCTGAGGTGAGCGATCTTCTGCGCGAGCGCTGAGAGATCTTCTGGCTCTTTATTAATCAGGTCACGATATGACTCTGCATTCCACATCTCGAGGTATTCACCCACGGCTGTGATAATGAGGGTACGTTCGATCCCTGCGTATTCAAGTAAAATCTTCGGTAGTAGGATTCGGTCTGCCTTGTCAGGAGTAAACTCGGTGGCACCTCTGTAGAAGTACCTTTTAAACTGT
>JANPKZ010000032.1:0-4293 GCA_031426295.1 Saprospiraceae bacterium | reverse complement strand
ATGATACGTAATGGTTTCTTTCCCACGGATCATTTGTTTTTTATCATCGAGCCGGACGTCCATGACATAATCCGCTTTTTGTTGCCAGTATTCACGACCCGGAGCCCCGCTGGCAGAACGTGTACTGTTAGGAGTAGGAAGGAGATTCCCAAGTTGCTCGAACTTATTTACATCCTGGGAAAAAGAATAGAAACTGCCTAGCATACATGCAGTGGCGATCAGGTGTCTCAACATCATATTGGATAGCTTATATTAATGAGGGGCAAAGTAAAAAAACCCGTGCAGAGGGTATGGATTTTTCGATGATAGTTAGTTTTTAGCGTCTAAATCATCGGGGCAGGATTCGTAAAACGGAAAAAATCAGAAGTTTATTCTAACGCCGCTCTCCGAATTGAAGAAATGGAGCTTGCTGCGATCGAAATACACAGTAGTTTTTGAACCCTCAGCAGGTGCGGTTTCCGGGCGAAGTCTTGCTGTAAAATAATTCTGGCCTTTACGGAAATAGAGATAGCTGTCGCTGCCCATGGGTTCGAGGGCATCAGCCATGATTTCTAGTGGGGAGTAGGAAGGAATATGAAGTGCATTATCTCCGTGGATATCCTCAGGACGAATGCCTATGATGTATTCACCTGGTATAATAGTGGAAGGCATATATTCTTTAATGGCAAACTGGAATTCTGTTGTGGTATCAAAAAACGTCCCGTCCTCCTGTACATTGCCGAGGATCATATTCATTCCGGGGCTTCCGATAAACCCGGCGACAAAAAGATTTGCCGGATGATCATACATCATCATAGGTGTGTCAAATTGTTGTAACACACCATCTTTCATGACAGCAATCCTGTCAGCCATCGTCATCGCCTCCGTCTGATCATGTGTAACATAGATCGTAGTGACGCCGAGATTTTTTTGCAGACGTGAAATTTCAAGACGCATCTGCACACGAAGTTTGGCATCCAGGTTGCTTAACGGTTCATCAAACAAAAACACTTTCGGATTCCGCACAATCGCGCGACCCAGTGCAACACGTTGACGTTGTCCTCCGGAAAGTGTACCTGGCTTGCGTTTTAAATACGGCGTGAGACCAACAATTTCTGCTGCTTTCTCCACCCGCATCTGAATTTCTTTCGAAGGAATTTTTTTCAGCTTAAGACCGAATGCCATATTCTGAAATACATTCATATGCGGATACAATGCATAATTCTGAAACACCATGGCGATATCACGATCTTTTGGTGCTACGTCGTTTACCAATTCATCGCCGATATATAATTCTCCCGATGTAATATCCTCCAACCCCGCAATCATCCTGAGTGTTGTCGACTTTCCACAACCCGATGGTCCTACCAGCACGACAAATTCTTTATCCCGCACATCCAATGACACATCCGATACAGCAACTGTGTCGCCATATTTCTTCACAAAATTCTTTATCGTAACCTCAGCCATCTTAAATAAACTAAAAACTAAAAGTTAAAAATTAATAGTTAAAAACTAAAAGTTAAAAACTAATAGTTGGATTCAAAGAATTGGAAACCGAAGACCGAATACTAAATTTGAATTCATCACTCGTAATTCATAATTTCTCACCTCTCTCACCTCTCTCACTTCTCTCACTTCTCTCACTCTCTCACTTCTCTCGCTTCTCTCACTCTCTGAAGAGCCTGCAGCGACAACAACGCCTCTATCGTAGACTCCGCACCGGAGTTCTTGTTGACGTCACTGGTACTGCTGATGCCATCAAAACATCTTCCGGTTGCAGGATCATACATCGCAATGCCTGCAGGATTTGTTCCTGAGAACCATTTCGCCAGATCTTCAGCCAGTGTAAGGTATTTCTCTTCCTTCGTTATTTCATATGCTTTTAGCGAAGCCCATATCATCGGTCTGTATCCGTATGCAATTTGGGAAAACTGTGTGGTCTCATACCGGATCGTTTTTTCTTCAGTCGTACGAACCATAAAATGCTGAAGGCCACCTGCTTTCAGGAATGCAGGATAAAAATGATCAATCTCATACATCGCATGTGAAATCATATGGGGATCTTCCACCTGCTGACCTGTTACCAGGAGAGCATATGATTGAACATTGGCATAGGCATGCCACAAATTTTCCCAGCTTAAAAAAGCTCCATCCTGCAAACTATCCGGTTCTTCAATTTGCATCATCATGATCCCTTCGGCAAAATGATCGATGAATGTGAGAACTGCCTTTGTATCAAAAGAATCTTCAGGTGAAGATTGCTGAAGCATAAGTGTCAATCCCGTAAGTATGATCGATGCCTGATCTGTGCCTGAAATTTTCGGAAGCCATGTTGGAAAATAAACGCCCATGGTTGTATCAAGATCATTTTTTCTGAAGGCCTCATGAGTGAGTATATTCTGAACTAACTTTTGTCGCTGTTGACGAATTTCCACGCTCAATGGATCATCAGCACCCAATACGTCAAGTGCTTCTCCAAATGCCCACAAAGTTCTCCAAGCCCAGAAATTAGCATCAGGTGTAGAAGTAATTCCGTCTTTATGAATACCGCCATCAGGCCAGATGAAATTATAATAGTAACCATTGGGAGCCTGCATGTTCAACAGATATTTCATCAGCATCTTTCCTTTATGCAGATGATCCGGATTAGACGTCATCGCATACTGACGCAAATAAAATATGGCTGCCCGGGATGCATCATCTACGCAGGCTATCCCCTCATCATCATCCCCTTTCCATGCATATTCCGGATACTCCGCATAGATATGAATGATACCTACTGAATCTCCTTCCACCAGTACTTCCTGGTACAATGAATCCAGGTGTGCAGTATTAATTGTATATGGATCTGTCACAACTTCTTTTTCCTCAACCGCTTTTTTACATTGTGCAAATGACAACAATAAAAATGCAGATGCCAGTAGGCCCGAGAATATGGAAGACTTGAAAAATTGTATCATAGCTTATTGGATAGAAGGCGAGTGAGAATATCATTTGTTTTCATCGTTGCAAATCCACATGCCACATCCGACATCGCATAAGGTATAAGGATGTTTTCACCATGTTCCATCCAGCCACATGTGTACAATACATTCGGCACATAGCCTTCACGCTCACTTTCCAATGGTTCCATCAGAGGGCCATCAAGTACAGCAATTACTTTCTCCGGATGATCAAGATCAAGTAACGTAACACCCAGTGAATATCTTCTCATCGGACCTACATGGTGAGTGATCATGAGCCATCCTTCAGGTGTTTCAATCGGTGAGCCACAATTCCCAATTTGTACCAATTCAAAATCGCGCGTTGGCTCCTGAAGAGGTGTCTTGTTATCCCATATCATATAATCATCAGAACGCATGACACATAATGATTCTCCACCTTGTCGTGACAGCATTACATATTCCCCATTTATTTTTCTGGGGAAATATGCCATGCCTTTATTATCGACTTGTGATCCTTTCAGGTTGCGGATTTCGAAATGTTGAAAATCATTTGTCTGCAGCATTTTAGACTGAATATTTCTTCCGTCGTACGCTGTATATGTGCCATAATAACACTCATCCCCACGGTCAGAGTATTTCACCATGCGCAGATCTTCCATCCCCATCGATTCACTTCTGGCCTGTGGAAATATGACCCGCTCCGGTAACGGAATGTCGTGCGTGAAGTGAATATCATAATGATCATCATCACCATGAGCAGGTACGGATTTAGTACCTGAAGTTCGCCATGGACCCTGATGCGTAAAGGTTATATCGTTTGATTGATCTACAATTCCTTCCATAAAACCAATGGACGAAATATGCCCTTCGCCTACAGAACGCAATGTCAGTACAAATCGTGTTTGACCTTCCTGAAGACCGCTTTGATCCGGATGATGCACGATGGACGGATTGAATAGTGCTGCTGCTTCAACAGAATATTCTTTCGTGAGATAGGAACCGAAAATCAGTTTTTGTTTTTCAGTCAGGTCGAGGTTTTTGCCCAGTGTGGTCATGCCCATGTCAGCATTCTGCAGCATGATTTTTTCAAAGTACCGGTGGCGATGTTTAAACAACCCACTGGTTTGCGCCAGAACTTTATCAGCTTCACTATCATTCATATTTTGAACGAAATGTGCAAAACGTGTTAACCTGTTTGAGCCCGCAACAGGCTCCAGGTATAATAGAATTACTTTTTTAGGATCGGCGTCAAAGTGAACAGGTAATCTTTGTAGGGTCATACGTATTTGGTTTTTGTTTATTCCTTCTGGCCTGATGCGGCCATACTCTGAATAAAATATTTTTGAAATATCAGATATGCTATGAT
>JANPKZ010000031.1:0-5676 GCA_031426295.1 Saprospiraceae bacterium | reverse complement strand
GACCAATAAAACTGAAGAGAAAATTCAAAGCCGTGAGTTCTGGATGTTTGTTGGTGCGTTGGTGTTATTATTTTCTTCTGTATTGATCACCTTCACAACAAGTATACCTGTGTACAATAAACTTGTGGATGTATATGGATCGATCATGAACAAAGGTGACATGACCGTGTATCACAGAGCTATGCCGCTAAATGATATTGAACATCATAACCGTTTTCAGGTTTGGATAGCAGTTTTGATCGCAATCATGTCTGCTTCAGCACAGATGTTACGTTTTAATGGAATGGGCTGGGAATCCTACAAGCCCCGGTTTTTAAAACACATTGGTATTTCAGTTGTATTAGGTGCAATTCTTACATATCTGCTTACACTCTGGATCAATATTCCAAGCTGGCAGTATATCGTTTTTCTTGCCGCAGCAAGTTTTGGTATCGTTTCAAATGCGGACTATTTGATACGATTTTCAAAAGGCACATTAGGCGCTTTGGCTTCAGGTCTTGCGCATGGTGGTTTTGCAATTATGCTTGTCGGGATTGCTGCAAGTGGATTAAATAAAAGAACGGTAAGTGAAAACATGTTTGCACAGGAAGGTCTTGCAGAAGGATTAAATCCGGGTAAGAATGCTTTCCTGATTAAAAACATGCCGATGTTCATGAATGGATATTGGGTGACGTACAAATCTGACACGCTCGTTGGACTGACACGTAATTATGAAGTGGAGTTTATAAAAATGTCGGAGAAAGGTGATACAGTCGAACACTTCACCACATTTCCAAATGTTCTTTATGATCGCCAGCTGACAAAGGTTGCTACTGCGAATCCTGATACAAAGAGATATCTCGACCGTGATATGTTTACGTTTATCGCCGGCATGCCACCTGAACTGCAGGATGTAGCTAACATTGCCAAAACAGATAGTCTTTTGGAGTATAAAACATTCAGGGCTCTTCCTGGTGATACAGTTCGTACAGGAAAATATTCGATCGTCTTTGACAGCATTACGCTGAATTCAAAAAATCCGGGCTATTCACCAGAAGAAAATGATCTTGCCATTGCGGGCAATTTTACGATCATGCATGATGAGGCTGAAGGATCAAAACAGGCATATCCTACCCTGCTCGTTCGTAAAGGACTATTGTACGGCATGTCAGATCAGATTAATGATTACAATATCCGGATCCGGTTACGATCTTCATCCATTGACACACTTGTGCCTTCGGACGAGCAATTGAAATACGAACCGTTTGTCCTGCATCCATCTGAAACCAAAACATGGAATGGCCTTACTCTGAAGCTGGAAGGAATTGATAAAAATGCAGCACATCCAAGTTATGTAGCAGTTAATGGTGACATCGCATTCAATGCAGTTCTCCGTGTGACAGATCAGCGCGGCAAGGAACACACTGCGCGTCCATTGTATTTTATCCGGGAAGGAAGACCATACAATCTGAAAGCTTATCTCCCGGATCTCGGTCTGCATGCAAGACTTGAACGGATAGAACCCAATAGTGAAGAGTTTACTTTCTATCTCGCACAACCCATTAGTCAACCTGCGCTGATGTTTGAATTTGCAGAAGAGGTACCAAGAAATGATTACATCGTACTGGAAGCAATTTTATTTCCCGGTATCAATTTATTTTGGGCAGGGAGTATCATCATGCTGGGGGGAATGTTTTTAGGGATGTATAAACGTCTTCGTAAAAAAGTAATTCCACCCGCGTCTCAACCATCATGAAAATAGTCTGCATCGGAGCGGGGCGCCTGGCGCATCATCTGATGCCTGAACTTCAGTTTGCCGGACACACTATTATCCAGGTCTACAATAGGACACATTGGCCTGCTGTGTTATTGTCGCAAAAACTCCATCATGCAGATCACATTACACGTCTTGAAGATCTCAACACAGAAGCTGATTTTTATTTCCTTACGATTGCAGATGATGCAATTTCAGGAGTTGCGGGAGAGGTTGCACGGCTACATGAATTAACAGGAATTGTGGTTCATTGTTCGGGTGTAACAGGTCTTGAAATCCTCCCTTCATCTCAACGAGGTATCTTCTATCCGCTGCAGACATTTTCAGAACATCATGAAGTGGAATGGTCGCAGACACCTGTGATCATCACCTCAGACCGGGAAGAAATTAGCCAAAAGCTTCACAAGCTGGCCCGTACGATTTCATCTGTAGTGTATACCATGGATGAAGAAAAAAAATCTATCATTCATCTTGCAGCAGTCTTCGCAAATAATTTTACAAATCATCTCATAACTCTGGCCGAGGATATTTGTAAAAAACATGATGTCCCGTTTGAGATATTGAAGCCGCTTATTTACAGTACATTTCAAAAGGCGATTCACATTGGTCCTTCAGAAGGCCAGACGGGTCCTGCGATCCGTGGTGATGAAAAAACTATACAGAAGCATCTTGCACTACTTGAAGACGAACCGGAATTTAAGAAGATCTATCAGTTGATCACTGAGAGTATAATGTCCCGATAGCTAGCAGGAGTGAGAGTAGTGAGAAAGTGATAAAGTGAGAATTAAAGTTTTAGTATTCCCCTTAACCTTAGCCTCCGCCTTAGCCTTTTTCCTCCGCTTTCGCTTCAATTAACAAAGCAAGTACTTCAATAGCCTTGGCATAACTGGTGTGGTTATTAATCACCAAATGAGCCCGCTGCTTGAATGGCTCAATATAGGAACGGAAGGAAGGTAACACGTGATGTTCATACCGATGCAATACATCTTCCAATGGGTAATTACGTTCGCCGGCATCGCGAATAATGCGCCGTTTGAGCTTGATGATATCTTCCGCGTCTATGAAGATGCGCAGGTCCAGCAGGTTGCGGATATCATCGAAGTGGAATACAAATAACCCCTCAACTATGATGATTGGAGCTGGTTTAAATTCAAGTTGCGTCGGTTCTTTATTTGCATTATTGAAGACGTACTGTTTTTTAATTACGGTTTCCCCCTCAATCAACTTTTTAATATCACTGGCAAAAGCGGTATCATCAATCGATTCCGGCAAATCAAAATTCTGATATCCCGCATCATCCCATATCTGTTCTTCGCGCGGCCGATAGTATTCATCCTGTGAGATGATACACAATTTTTCTTCCGGAAATAACGCACGCAGCTCATGGATGATCGTGGTTTTTCCGGACCCACTTCCCCCTGAGATGCCTATGATGTATGGCTTGTGTGACATTGCTCTGTATTCGGTATTCAGTATTCGGTTTTCACTATTCAGTATTCAGTATACTGTATACTGTATTAACTAATTCGGAATTTAGAAATTAAAAAATCAAAAATCAAAAATCTAATTTGGCACTCGTACTTTCAACTTCGTACTTCGTCCTTCTACCTTCGTACCAGCGTTAATGTTTAATCGCCAGCAGCTTATCCTTGTCATGTTTGTATTTAAAAACAAACTGAAAAGCAATTCCTAAAACAAGAGCATATGCTGCAAAAGTAAACCAGATACTTGGCCAGTCTTTTACGCCGTCGGTTGTAAAATAATCCACGACCCATCCACTTAACATACCGCCCACAAAGGCTCCAAGACCATTGGTCATGAGCATAAATAATCCCTGCGCACTTGCACGAATTTTTATATCAGCTTCTTTTTCAACAAACAAACTCCCCGAGATATTGAAGAAATCAAAAGCCATACCATAGATGATCATCGACAATACAAGAAAGACCAGTCCATCACCCGGATTCCCAATTCCAAAAAATGCGAAGCGCAAGACCCAGGCAAAAATACTCATGAGCATTACGGTCTTGATCCCAAATCGCTGTAGGAAGAAAGGAATCGTCAGAATGAAAAGTGTCTCTGATATCTGAGATATGGATAACAGAATCGAAGAATGCTGAACTGCAAAACTGTCTGCATAGTCTTTATTAAAATCCAGCAAAAAACTTCCACCAAATGTATTTGTGATCTGAAGAGCTGCACCCAGGAACATGGCAAATACGAAAAATACGAGCATCTTCCGTTGTTTGAACAACACGAATGCATCCAGCCCCAGTGAAGAAGCCAGGCTCTTTTTTGTAGTGGATTTCACCGGAGGACATTTCGTCATGAAAAATGAATATATACCCAACAATAATGCGGCCGCTGATGTAACATATAATTGTTGCGCGGAGGTTGATAATCCAGTCAGATCGACAATCCACATCGCACAGATAAATCCAACTGTTCCCCACGTGCGTATAGGCGGAAAAGTTTTAACAATTTCATACCCGTTTTTCTCAAGCGCGATATAAGAAACCGTGTTTGACAATGCAATTGTCGGCATATAAAACATGGAATACAGCAACATCACCAGATACAGGGTTTGGAAATCTGTGACAGTGGATGCCCATATCATCAAAGCTGCACCTATCAGGTGACAAATGCCCAGTACCCGCTCGACATTAATCCACTTATCAGCAACTATCCCCAATAAAGGTGGCATAAATACGCTGGCAATACCCATGGTGGCATAGACACTACCGGTCTGTAACCCCGTAAAACCAAGGGTATTGATCATATACCCCCCAAAGGAGATCAGCCACGATCCAAATACAAAAAACTCCAGGAAATTGAGGATAATAAGACGCAGACGTATGCTCACAACTCAGCTTTTTATTAGATGATTGCGGGAAGATAAGAAGAAGAAGGAATAGGCGGAGGCGCAGGCGAAGGAGGAGGCGAAGGAGGAGGCGGAGGTTTCTTGCTCCGAATCCAAGAACGATTATACTATTTTATTCTAAGACTTGGAGACCCCGACAGGTTGAAGGCAAAATGGATTCGACAAGCTCACCACAAGTAAGGAATACAGAATGGATTCGACAAACTCACCACAAGTAACGAATAAGGAAGTCAATGAATATCGAACAAAGAACATGCTTCGACCTGCTACACTCATCCTTCTGCTACAGCTCAGCAACCGGAATGTTGATTTTTGAAATTCTGGTTACTACTGAGGGAACACAGATTCTTGGATTACAGATTATTACTTGTGGAGTTTTTGTCGAATCATGATTTGTTAAGATTACTATTCTTTATCTCACTCTCTCACTTCTCTCACTCTCTCACTCCTCTCACTCTCTCACTCTCTGTGCGCCAACGCGATCACAGCATTCTCCGCAATCATTGTGTGTGACTTACCTGACACATTATCAAACAATTCAACCTGAAAGCTAAGCTCTGTTTTGTATGCAGGTATTGTGTTAAGAAATTGGTCAAAGTAGGATACATCCTGAATATATAAAGATGTGCTGGCAGGCTGAGGTCCATTAATCGATTTCCACTCTACTCCATCACTGTCGCGATAAATGATTTCTACTTTGGAAGCGTAGAAAGAAGCATTGGTATTTTCCACGGGTATGCTGGAAAGTGTGATAGGGAAATAACATGGATCCACATTCATATTCTGGATGCGAATGATCTGGTTGATCTCTGAACGATTGCCCAACGCATCAGTGATGGTGACACCTGCATATACCTCCGTCACCGAATCTACCACGGGAAGCAGAATCGTTGCAGATGAATCATAATTAAACCATCTGTAGGTGAAAGGTGGTGTTCCTTTTGGAACAGCACGCAGACTGATGAAGCGTGCACTTTCTATAGTTGGTACAATGTGAGCAATACAAGGGATCAGTGTAGATGGATCGAAATATATACACTGG
>JANPKZ010000030.1:0-2264 GCA_031426295.1 Saprospiraceae bacterium | reverse complement strand
GGATCGATGGCAGCGTCCTGCGATCAGGGCTACGAAAGGTGTGTTGTATAAGTACGCTATGAGTGTGTCGACTGCTGCGGAAGGGTGTGTTACGGATGAACAACGTCCTGTTGAAGTGAAGGTGATGGGTCCAGTGAATTTTTCTGAGTCAATTGTAATGGCTTCTATTCATTGAGGTATTCGGTAAAAGTGGCAAAAAGGGTAAAAGGTGTAAAAGTGGTAAGTGGTAAATGTTGTAAGTGGTAAAAAAATGAGTAGTGACAAGTGAGTAGTGAGTATCGTTTCCAATTCAAATTTTGTAACTAAAATAAATTCGTACTTAAAACTTCGTAAATCGTACTTAAATCTATGACACAAAGCAAAATCATATCCAAATCAGAAACTGTAGCCAGTGCACCATCAGGTGACCTTGCTATTTCAGGTTCAGATGCATTGATCCTTGCTTTGCTCGCAGAAGGAGTGGATACCATATTTGGATATCCGGGTGGGGCAATCATGCCAATCTATGATGCATTGTACAATTACGCTGACCAGGTAAAACATATCCTGGTGCGACATGAACAAGGTGCCATACATGCTGCCCAGGGTTATGCACGTGTGACCGGTCGCATAGGAATTGTATTTGCAACCAGTGGACCTGGAGCAACAAATCTTGTAACGGGTCTTGCGGATGCAATGATTGACAGCACACCATTAGTATGCATCACGGGACAGGTAGCATCACATTTATTAGGTACAGATGCATTCCAGGAAATTGATGTGATGAATATTACTGCCCCTGTGACCAAGTGGAATATCCAGGTGACAAGAGCCGAGGACATGGCAGAGGCAGTCGCTAAAGCTTTTTATATAGCGGCTTCCGGAAGACCCGGACCCGTAGTGATCGATGTTACAAAAGATGCGCAATTCGCAAAGGCGAAGTTTACATATCAATCGTGCAAAGGTATTGCCACCTATAAACCAGAACCCGTAATTAATTATGCACGAATAGAAGATGCTGCAGCACTAATCAATGCATCCCAAAAACCCTACATACTGGCAGGCCAGGGCATCATCCTGGCCGACGCGACCAAGGAATTAATTGCTTTTGCCGAAAAAGGAAATATCCCGGTGGCCTCCACCCTGCTTGGATTATCCGGCTTCCCACATGATCACCCATTATATGTCGGATACCTGGGCATGCATGGCAACTATGGACCAAATAAAAACACCAATTCATGCGACCTGCTGATCGCAGTGGGCATGCGTTTCGATGACAGGGTGACAGGAAATGTAGCTCAATATGCTAAGCAAGCGAAAGTCATCCATGTTGAAATTGATAAAGCAGAGATCCATAAGATCATCCGTGCGGATGTTGCCATTCATGGAAATGCAAAGTCAGTTCTTCCGATGCTTACGGATGAAATACAAACAGGTCACCACGAAGAATGGCTGAAGACATTTAAAGACTACATGGATGATGAATATGAAAAAATCATCCAGGTCAATTGTAATAACACAGAAGGCGCCATCAAAATGGCCGAGGTCATCTATCTCCTCGATGAAATGACACTGGGTGATGCAACTGTTGTAACAGATGTAGGCCAACACCAGATGGTTACTTCAAGATACTATCACTATAGAAACCCGCGTACGAATGTAACATCCGGTGGCCTTGGCACAATGGGCTTTGCATTACCTGCAGCGATGGGAGCTAAAGTAGGCACTCCTGAACAGCAAGTCATAGCCATCATTGGTGATGGTGGATTTCAAATGACTCTGCAGGAATTAGGAACGATTTCCCAGTATAAGATCCCGGTAAAGATCATGGTGCTGAACAATGAATTTCTCGGCATGGTGAGACAATGGCAACAGATGTTTTTTGAAGGGAGATATTCATTTACAGAAATGAGTAATCCCGATTTTGTAAAGCTGAGTGAAGCTTACGGCATACCGGCACAAAAAGTAATTGATCGTAAAGATCTGAAAGAGGCTATTGCAAAAATGCTTGCATGTGAGGGACCTTATTTCCTCGAAGTGAAAGTGGAGAAAGAAGAAAATGTATTTCCGATGATTCCTACGGGTGCCGCTGTCAGTGACATGGTGCTGGAATATAAAAAAGACAGGACATGACGCATGATTTTACACTTGATGTTATTTCTGATAATGGATTTAACATTCTCAACCGGATGATCAATATCTGTAATCGGCGACGAGTACGGATCAAAAGCCTCCATGTGCATGAATACCAGGAAAATATGCGCAAGGGAGCTGCAATCTTTGTC
>JANPKZ010000029.1:0-25241 GCA_031426295.1 Saprospiraceae bacterium | reverse complement strand
GGTAAATTTTCTTCCCTGATGGCAATAGCTAATGGATGTCCAATGTATTGCGCATGCACTCCATACGTACTATAGAATTCTTTTTCAAAAGGAAGAATGACATACATTCTCCTGACTGCCTTTTTTACCTGATGTACACGGGACGTATGCCAGGCCCATAATTGAGGAGAGATATAATAATAGACAGGAATGTTTTGTTTATATGCCCACGATGCCATCCTGAGATTAAAACCGGGATAATCCACGAGGACTAATGCATCCGGATGAAATGAAAGGATCTCTTCTTTGCATAACCTGAAATTCCGGAAAATAGCAGGAAGATGTTTGATGACTTCCACAAAACCCATGTATGCCAGTTCACGATAGTGCCTGGTAATGGTAACTCCGAGTGCACTCATTGCTTCCCCACCCCACCCACGAATATTCGCCTGTTGATCTGCTTTTTGTAAAGACGCACATAATAATGCAGCTTGCTTATCACCACTGGCTTCACCGGCCAGAACGAAATATTTCAATCGTTCATAATTTTTAGTCCAAACACAAAAAACCAGATAGCCACCAATATCATACTGGCTACCATTATACCTCGTATGGTTTCATTCTTGTAGGATTTGTGATATCTGTTAACCATGATCAGGTTAGAGCAAATCGCAAAAAGAGCAAGCGTTCGTATGCGGAAATCATCCGCAAATCCAAAATCACTGAAGATGCCCATGGTATCCAATAGCGTGTACAGCGTCAACAATACTGCATATGCTATCGCAGGCACTAAAAGACCTAATGCTATACCCAACCAAACTGAATCTCTTTGAATGATTGGCGTCATACGTGTGGATTTAAATGCTCCATGACTTTCAGATCCGGGATCGAACGATGATGTGTGAGATCATGAAGAGAAGGAACAACAGAAATATAACCCTCTCTTAACGCAAAGATATCGGTGTCAGGTCCTGCATCATTTGTCACAAAGTTGCCTGTGAGCCAGTAAAACTTTTGTCCACGCGGATCTTCACCATCAACAAATTCCTCTTCCCACCTGCCTTCTGACTGCCGGCATACACGCATACCTTTTATCGGACCCTTATCCGGATGCGGAATATTTACGTTGAGCAATTTACTATGTGTCAATCCCTGGGCAAGGACATATTGCATGATGGATGTCACCCAGGGTGTTGCCGGATCAAAATCGGCATCCATTGAATAATCTTCCAGGCTAAAACCGATGGAATCAATTCCTTCAATAGATGCTTCCATGGCTGCTGACATCGTACCAGAATACAGAATATTGATCGATGCATTCGAACCATGATTGATGCCTGAAACACAAAGATCAATTTTGCGGTTTTTCAGGATTACATTCTTTGCAAGCTTTACACAATCGACTGGTGTGCCCGAACATTCATATGCTTCGATATCATCGAAGACGTTGACTTTATGCAGACGGATCGGATCATGCAGGGTTACCGCATGACCTTTTGCAGATTGCGGACTATTGGGTGCCACAACAATTACTTCTCCCATATGGCGTGCAATACTTACCAGGCGTTTGATGCCTGGTGCAAACATGCCGTCATCATTGGTGACTAAAATCAGGGGGCGTTTTTCCATAGTCAGTTTATATTTTCAAAAAGATCAAAGGTGAATTACTTCACCGTATGCTGCAGCCGCTGCTTCCATGATAGCTTCACTCATGGTTGGGTGCGGATGAATGGATTTTATGATTTCCATTCCGGTGGATTCAAGCTTGCGGGCAACTACTATTTCTGCGATCATGTCAGTGACATGTGCACCGATCATGTGGGCACCAAGGATCTCACCATATTTTGCATCAAAGATCAGCTTGACAAATCCTTCCGGATGTCCGGCAGCTTTTGCTTTACCACTGGCGGTGAAGGGGAACTTGCCTACTTTAATTTCATGACCTGCTTCTTTCGCCTGTTGTTCTGTCATACCTACTGATGCAATCTCAGGCTGACAATACGTGCAGGATGGTATATTATTATAATCGATCGGATGTGGATGATGACCTGCGATTTTTTCTACACACAGGATGCCTTCTGCGGAAGCCACATGAGCCAGAGCCGGTCCATCTGTTATGTCTCCGATTGCATAAATGCCAGGAACATTTGTTTGACACCATTCATTGACAACGATCTTTCCTTTATCAAGCTTGATGCCCAATGCTTCCAGACCGATATTTTCAATATTGGAAGTAACACCTGCTGCAGAAAGCACGAGATCACATTTTATCTCAGCTACATTTCCGGATTTGCGATCTTTTGTTGTAACAATTATTGTCTTACCTGAAGTATCAACTTTTTCAACGGATGTATTTGCCAATACATCAATTCCACTTTTGGTAAATTGTTTGGTAAGCTCTTTTGAAATTTCAGGATCTTCACGAGGTACTAATCCCTGCTCGAGATATTCGATCACAGTGACTTTTGTACCCATGGCATGATAGAAATATGCAAACTCAACACCAATGGCACCTGCGCCTATAACCACCAAAGATTCCGGAGCTTTTTCCGGAACCATGGCTTTGCGATATTCAATTACTTTTTCACCATCAATTGGAATATTTGGTAATGCTTTTGCACGTGCTCCTGTAGCAAGGATGATGTGATCAGCTTCATAACTTGTCACCTTACCGGCTACATCTGTCACATCAACTTTTTTTCCGCGCGCCAGTTTGCCTGTACCCATGATGACATCGATCTTATTCTTCTTCATAAGGAACTGAACACCTTTGCTCATTCCATCTGCCACGCCTCTTGAACGTTTTACAATAGCAGGTACATCAGTAGAAGGATTTTCAGCATTGATACCATATTCCTTTGCATGTTTGAGATAGTGAAAGACCTCAGCACTTTTCAGCAATGCTTTTGTAGGTATACATCCCCAGTTGAGACATATGCCCCCCAATGATTCTTTTTCAATGATAGCTGTCTTCAGACCAAGCTGGCTGGCCCTGATCGCTGCTACATATCCACCCGGCCCACTTCCGACGACAATAACATTATATTTCATGATGATGATTTTTCAGGTTTTAATGCAATGGTGATGAAGTTCGTTCATTGACACTGTTTTCAGCATTGCGGGGCAAATATAGTGAGGAGACACAAGAACCACGGGAATCTGTCCGGAGGTAAAAACTGATTATCTTTACCCCATTCCGTAACGGGGTGCCGAATAATTCAGGCTGAGATCAAACCCATAGAACCTGTCCGGGTAATGCCGGAAAGGGAACGAGAAAATGAACAACCATCGTATCTCATATGTCATTTCACGATCCAGGATGACTATGTGTAACACTCAAATCCGGTTCATGATGAATTGTGTTTTATTCCTTCGGAGCTTTATGGTTTTCACGATCATTTTTTGTTGCCAATCTGCCAGGGCACAATATTATATTCTTGGACGTGGACTTGATGATTATGAAGTGCCACATGCTTTTGCCACTGCAGAATTGAGAGGTGAAGGGATCTTTAAGCAACAAACCTGCACCGAGCTTGGCGTATTTCGTTTTGAAGACCTGAAATCAGGGTCGTATGAACTGGTCTATATAACACCGTACGGTATTCGAAGAAAAAAGATTGAATTACGTGGCAGTATTGACGTTACGCTCCATATCTCGCGCAATATTGCTATCGACGAGATCAGTGTGGTGGCGAAAAGAGCTGGAGATAATGAGCCCGTCACACACCAGAATATAAGTGGTGAAGTCCTTAAAAGTAAAAATGCAGGACAGGATATGCCTTATCTGCTGGAGGGAACTCCATCACTTATCGTCACTTCAGATGCTGGCCATGGTATAGGTTATACTGGATTACGTATCCGGGGGACGGATCCTACACGCATTAATGTTACGCTTAATGGAATTCCCGTCAATGACGCTGAGTCGCATAATGTATTTTGGGTAGATCTGCCGGATATAGCATCCAGCACAACGAATGTGCAGATACAACGTGGTATTGGTTGGAGCCAGGCAGGCGTTGGTGACCTGGGAGGAGGTATTCATCTCAACACACTTGCCTTTCATTATGAGCCCTATCTCGGAGCTGAATTAGGGGCTGGTAGTTTCAATACACAACGTGTTTCATTGTCAGGAGGCAGTGGACTGATCAAAGGGAGATTTACATTCGATGGACGTGGCAGCTATATACGTTCCGATGGATTTATTGACCGTGCTGAAAGTGAATTATTCTCAGGATATGCATCACTGGGGTATCATCACGACATGTCGAATGTAAGATTCATCTACGCTATTGGTGACGAGCTTACCTATCAATCCTGGAATGGTGTTCCGGAACAATATGTTTTTACTGACGACAGACGGACGTTCAATACAGCAGGAATTGAAAAAGGAATATTAACACCGCACGACAACGAAGTCGATGATTATCGTCAGACATATTACCAGTTGCATTATGATCAGACCATCACACCATTTGCACGTTGGACAAATGCAGTACATTATACGAAGGGCAAAGGTTTTTTTGAACAGTATAAAGCTGATCAGCAACTGGCTGATTATGGTCTTGACAGCCTGACCTCAGATCTTGTGCGACAGCGTTGGCTTGACAATGATTTTTATGGATTTATTTCCACCTTACAAATTGGCAGTCCCTCAGCACGATATCTTGTATTAGGTGGTGGATGGAATCGATATGAAGGTGATCACTTTGGAAATGTGATCAGTACAGAACAGGGTGAGCTTTTTACTCCGCATAATTATTATTTCAATTCATCAGACAAGCGGGACTGGAATATTTTTGGTCGAACAAACATTAAAATAACTGACGCTTTCAATAGCACGGTTGATTTGCAGGCAAGATGGGTCAGGTATACCTTCGAAGGACCAGGTGCTAATGGTGCATTGACTGATCAGGAAGTGAAACATAGATTTTTTAATCCAAAATTCGGTCTGCACTATACTCTTTCAGATGCATGGACGATCTATGGCCTGACTGGCTTAATGAATAAAGAACCTAACAGAGATGACTATGTCGAATCAACACCTCTGAGCAGGCCTTCATCTGAGCAACTATGGGACAATGAGCTGGGAATAAAATATGGTGGTAAAAATTTTGCAGCCGAAATCGTTGGCTATTACATGAGCTATAAAGATCAGCTTGTATTGTCGGGCAGATTAAATGATGTTGGTGCCTATACGCGAGTCAATGTAGATCAGAGTTACAGGACGGGAATTGAAACAACTTTTTCAAATTCATCCGTAACTGATCTGATCTTTTCAGGATCATTGACATTAAGTCAAAACAGGATTAAACAATATGATGAATATATTGACAACTGGGATACAGGTATGCAGGAAATCATACATCATGAAAACACTCAGATCGCATTCTCACCAAATATCAGCGGCAACCTGCAGGCGGCGTATACTTTATTTTCAAAATCTACACACAATTTCACCTTCCAACTCACAGGTAAGTATGTGGGTGAACAAAATGTAGACAACACATCTAATCCTGCATCATTGCTTGATGAATATTTTGTAATGGATGGTGGTATCACATGGAAATGGAAGACATTATGGGCGAAAGATTTCCGTCTCAGCCTTTTTGTCAAAAATATATTTGACCATCAATATGAAAGTAATGGCTGGATCTACAGATTCAGATCAGCGGGATATGACCCAACGCCGGATGATCCATACGCTGCACGCGAGGATGGAAATCTATATCACCTGAAAGGATATTTCCCACAGGCAGGCATCCATTTGTTCGCAACAGCGGCTGTTACGTTCTAGCCAGGTTAATAATTGTATGTGAATCCAATCCTGTAGTTGAACGGATACCGGATCGAATCATATTCATCCAACAGGTTGTAATGGATGGATACGAACGTACTGAACGGATATCCACTCGAGGCTCCCAGACCCACGTACATATAGTTTTGCTGAAAGGTTTCTTTCTGGATCTTATCTCCTACGACGATGACACCTCCGCCACTATCGACAGCTTCTCTCTTCAGGAAGGCTCTTTCATATTCCGCCTGGAGAAATATGCCTTTCAAAAATGGGGTCCCGCTGTCCCAGTTCCATAATGGCTTATAGCGGGCAAATACTGTGGGCCCAAAATCAAAGGCGCTGAACTTATAAGCCTTATTGGTGAATGGGTCCCGGTATTTGGCAAAATAATAGTCAGTTTTTAGCATAAACCCAACAGCTAAAGGTTCTGCGAGCCGGTAGGCAATGTTAGGTGCCAGTCCGAATTCGAAGGTGCTGTTGTAAAAACGGATATTTCCAATGTTGATCCCGAAGCCGATCCGGGATTCTTCTTTGTCGTCTTTGTCTTTGCGGGAAGATTGTCCGAAGACCGGCATGACGCTACAACTGAGGAGGAGTAAACCCAATAAAAAGTGCTTTTTATGTCGCATAGGTTGCAAGATTGTTAACTATAATCAAATCTCTAACGAATTCAGTGGTTTTTTTACTCTTAAAGAATTATTAAATAACGATTTATGTAATTTGGTCCTCTGTAAGCTCCACCCTTCACAAATCAATCCTGAGAATCAACACTTTATCAATTTGACCGTTGGTTTTCAAATATAGTTTTGCACATGAGTTACAAGAAGCATCTGTTTACCTTCATTTCCTTCCTATTTTTCTCCACATTTCTAACAGGCCAGCCCGCCATCCAGTTTACATCCAAGAGGGCTTCTTCGGCGGATGATCTGAAATACAGGGAATACTTTAAAGAATACTCATTAGGCACTCTCTCTACCAAAACCACATCAGATCTCCTCAGGTCCCAGGATCATTTCCCGTCGCTTGAGATAAAAGCAGGCAAAGAGACATTCACTGTCATCCTGAATGCGAAAGATCTCAGGTCACCCAATTTCAAACTGCGATATGCTGATGATACAGGTATCCATGAGATGCCCAGAACACCAAATCTGACATACCAGGGCTTTACCAAGCCCGGCAATTACGATGTAAGGGTGACCGCGGATGATGGATTCTTCACTGCCATGATCTTGCGCGGAGATGATGCATATTTTATCGAGCAGGCAAAAAAACTCGTACCTGGAGCACCCGATGATCTTTTCGTCATGTATTGGGAAAGTGATAATCTCAAAAAATTTGATGCCTCTTCATGTGGTGTTGACTTTGAACAATTGCAACATGCCCATCATGATGATATTGAAGCAAGCAATGATCATTCAGACCAGCGATTGTCCGTTTGCAGGATATTGCAGGTTGCCCTGGCCAATGACTTTGAAATGTTCCAGGAAAAAGGAAGCGTATCAGCTGTTCAGGCCCACAACATGGGTGTGATCAACAATGTGTACACCAACTATGATACAGAGTTTACCGTTGACATGGAATTTGATATTGTAGAGATCTTTGTCGCTGCTACCAGTGGTGCAGATCCATGGACAAATAGTCTTGATCCCGGAGCTCTTCTCGATGATTTTACGGATTGGGCCGTACCGGGTTTTTCAAATACTCATGACGTTGGTGGATTATGGACGAACCGCGATTTCACAGGACAAACAATCGGTCTTGCATGGGTGGAAGCTGTCTGTTCAAATTTCCGGTACCATACCTGCCAGGATTTTTCAAATAATGCGCCATTACTGAGATGTTTACAGGCCCATGAAATGGGACACAACTTTGGAGCTGGTCATGATGCAGAAGGAGCCACCACGATCATGGCACCTACAGTTCAAAATACAAATACGTGGTCTACACAATCCCTCAACCAGATCAATAGTTACATCGCTTCGATCAATTGTATGAGTTTGTGTGGTGCCTCTGAACCTCCCATTGCAGCTTTCTCAGCGAATGTAGAGGAAGGATGTGTTCCACTGGTGGTTAATTTTATTGATCAGAGTGATAATAATCCTACTTCCTGGTCCTGGACATTCCAGGGTGGCACACCGGCAACAAGTATCCTGCAAAATCCAACTGTTACATATAACTCAGCAGGTTCGTTTGATGTAACCCTAACGGTTTCTAATTCTGAAGGATCTGATACTCAGAATGAGTTTGATCTGATTTTAGTGAATGATGATCCTGTCGCTGATTTTGATTACAATATCGATGAGCTTTTTGTAGATTTTGAAAACCTTAGCACGAATGGTAATTCCTTTTCATGGAATTTCGGGGATGGCCAGTTTTCTACACTTGAGAATCCTTCACACGAATATGCTGGTGATGGTACGTATGATGTAACACTGACTGTGACTAACGAATGCGGTACTGATTCGTATACGATTGAAATAGAGATCATCACATTGCCGGTAGCTGATTTCGATGCTAGCGATACGGAAGGTTGTGCTCCGCTTGAAATAGATTTTTATAACTACTCTTCCGAAAATGCTCTTGAATTTGAATGGAGTTTTCCAGGGGGATCACCTCCTACATCCACCGCCTTTGAACCTACGATCCTTTATGATAATCCTGGTACATTCAGCGTAACACTTACAGCTATAAATGACCTCGGCCAAGATGTTCTCACGCGTACGGGCTACATTACGATCCTGGCGCAGCCAAATGCAACCTTTACAGTAGCTACCAATGGTCTCCAGGCAATTTTTAATTCAGCAGGAAGTGTAGCAGACGCATATAATTGGAATTTTGGAGATGGTGGCACGAGTACAAATGCAAACCCAACACATAACTATTCAACCGGCGGCTCGTATACAGTTACCCTTACTGTGACGAATGATTGTGGTACTGATATCCATACCATGGTTGTTTCTATCCTGGGCGCACCTAACGCTCAATTTTCTGCAAATGCAGTTCAGGGATGTGCACCGTTTGTGGTACAGTATATCAATCAGTCTTCAGGCCAGGTCAATAATTTTAACTGGGTATTCCAGGGTGGATCGCCTGCTACAAGTACCCTTTCAAATCCGGTTGTAACGTATAATACACCCGGAGTATATGATGTCACTCTTACAGTATCAAATAATGCAGGAAGTGATGTTGAATTCCGTGATAATTACATCACAGTGCTTTCAGCTCCAGTGAGTGACTTTGACTATACCATCAATGGCAACCAGGTGGCTTTTACAAATCTTTCCACCAATGCTACATCGTCTGTTTGGGATTTTGGGGATGGCCTGACAGGTGATGACACCAACCCGATCCATAATTATGCGAACGAAGGAACTTACACTGTCATCCTGTATGCTGAAGGTCCTTGTGGTATTGATTCATCAAGTGTTGACATAACGATCCAGAGCGCACCGAATGCAAATTTTTCTTTTTCACAAAACGGCCAGTGTGCTCCTACTTCTGTACAATTTACAAACCAGAGCAGCCAGAACGTAACTTCTTACAAATGGACATTTGAAGGAGGTACCCCCGGCACATCCACACAGGCTAATCCATTAGTCAATTACAATACACCTGGGACTTACGATGTGCAACTGATTGTATTTGCACCCGCAGGATCCGATACGTTTGATATGCCATCTGCTGTTACCGTGGGAGTTGGTCCGGCAGCGAATTTCCTTTTTGCTACCAATGGCACAACCGTGGATTTTGAAAACTTATCCACCAATGCCACGACATACGAATGGCTTTTCGGCGATGGTGAATTTTCAAATACAGAAAATCCAAGTCATACCTATGCAGGATTTGGAACGTATGATATCAGCCTGATCGCCACCAGTGATTGTGGTGAAGACACGATGGACATCCAGATCGTACTTGGCACTGTACCCAATGCTTTTTTCACGTACTCTGATGACAATGGATGTGCACCGTTTGAAGTTCAGTTCATTGATCAATCACAAAACAATCCTACTTCGTGGTCATGGACCTTTGAAGGAGGCACACCTGGAACATCAATTCTGCAGAATCCCGTCATCAATTATAATCAGCCCGGAAATTATACTGTCACATTGCAATCCACCAATGCAAATGGAACCGATGTGTTGATCCTGGATGATCTGATCCGGGTAGCAAATCCACCAGATGCATTATTTGATCATACCGTTACCGGCAACCATGTAAGCTTCTCTTATCTGCAAACTAACTATGACAGTCTTCGCTGGGATTTTGGAGACGGCCGTACCAATACTTCAATAAACCCCACGATCGAATATGCCAGCAATGGCCAATATACGGTTTCACTGATCGTATACAATGCCTGCGGAGCAGATACGGCTTCTGTGATTGTTGATATCATTACCAGTACAACTGACCCTGATCAGAACCGATCGCAATGGCAGATCAGGCCAAATCCATTCTCAGATGTCCTGACGATCTATGGTATTCCTGATAGAGATGGCAATACTTTGGTTTCTGTGTACGATGCTGCCGGAAAAATGATAGCAAGGAAAGAATTATCACACGCTGCCGGTGAAGTGTCCTTTAGCATTCCTGCCGGAGATTTTGCTCCAGGCCTTGTGCTGGTTCGGATCGTTGACAATCGTTCTTTAGTGATTCTGAAAGGCGTTCATCAGGAGTAGACTATCCTCCTTTTTGTTTCGTCTGCTTGTAACCATCTTTGATAAGAAAGTCAATAACTTTTTTAACATGATCACCCTGTACGATCAGCTCACCATCCTTTAATGAGCCACCGGCAGAGCATTTTGATTTCAAAGTTGACAGAAGCTTTTCCATTTGCTGGCCTGTTCCTTCATGTCCCTGGATAAGTGTTACAAGCTTACCTGCACGTTGTTTTTTATCCCGTGAGACATAGAGCTTCATTTTTGACTTGTCCTGCGCCGATAGAATAATCTCCTTAATACCTTCCTGATCAGCTGCGTCAGCAGGATCAGGAACATAATCCTTCATCTCAGGAAACAGATCCTTCAATTCTTTTAAATCTTTGATGGGTAACTCACTCATTTCGATTTTCTTTTTGCCTCATTAACCATGCGCAAAATTAACAGACTCAGGTCATTTGACCCCATGGCTCCATTGGCAATAATAACAACCCCTTTTCGCAGGTGTGGTGTGAAGGCTATACTTACATGATGACCGCCTGTTCTTCCATTATGATAATACACCAGGTACTTTCGTGAACTGATCACAAACCACCCATCCACCACTTTATAGGCACCTGCTTTACTCAGGGATTTTAATTCCTTTTTTAAAGCTGCCGAGGTGGCGACTTCAATCCCTGCTTCATGCCGTTCGAAATAGAGACGAAGCAATGTAATCATATCGCTCATGGAAGACTTCAATCCTAATGCAGGCTTAAGTGCATTGGTATGCCACGGAGGTTGTCTTCGTCCATCTAATCCATGTCCTGGTTCAATACTTTCGTCAGGCAGTTCAAAATATGTATCATAAAGTGAGTACGGTGTCGTCAGAGAGTCGCGCATAAATTTATCAAGGCCCCCTACTTTTTCAAACAACCAATGTGTCATGGCATATCCCATGTGACTATAGCTGTACCTGCCGGATTCAGGATGCAATTCTTTTATGTCGTTTATCAATTGCTGAATCGTAAAGTTTTGATACGGATCCTTTACGTTGTCCTCAATTTCACCAATGCCTGGTGCAAACCGGTTCAAACCTGCGCGATGATTTATTAATTGATTGATTGAAATTTCTTTCCATTCTTCTGTGCAAAGGCTGTCCGGAAGAAACGTGCATATTGATTCACTTCGCTTTAGTTCCAATTGGCTGAGGGCACCATCTATCAGGCCCGCTGTAAAGGGTTTGGAGACGCTACCCATTTCATAAATGCCTGAGGGATTTATCTCTTTACCAAAAGAAAATTGAAACGTACTGTCGCCATCAATCACACCTATGAGGATGCCAGGTACAACATTAAAATCCACTGACTTTTCGTACCGGAGTATTTTCCCGATCTCATTTCTCAATTCTGCCGACTGCGCATGGATGGTAATCGGAAATAGAAAAAAAACAATACTCACATGATGAATGAAACATTTCATTGCAGAAAGGAATTCATGGTAATAACTTATTAGGATCAGGAAGGTTGTTCCTATCTTTCGCATCATCAACTTTCTATGACATCCCAGATACTTGCTTCCAAACCTACCCGACTTTTTATATACCTGGGTGGATTTTTTATTGCCAACGCATTGCTCGCGGAATTTATCGGCATTAAAATTTTTTCACTTGAAAAACTATTTGGGTTCCAGCCACTCAATATGACACTTTTTGGGGTTGAAGGGCTGGGATTTAATCTGACGGCAGGGGTGATTTTGTGGCCAGTGGTATTTGTGATGACAGACATCATAAACGAATATTTTGGCAAAAAAGGTGTACGATTCCTGTCATGGCTGGCCGTGGTGCTGATCATATATGCATTCCTGGTGGCATATTTTGCCATCAATACCCCACCCAATGACTGGTGGCAAAGTATCAGCGGAGTGAGACCAGATCCCGACCAAAGCCTGCCGGATATGAACCTCGCCTATAGTAGAATTTTTGGACAAGGATTATGGATCATCATTGGGTCCATTGTGGCTTTCCTGATCGGGCAGTTAATTGATGTAATTGTTTTTCATAAAATACGGAAAATAACAGGCGAAAAGAAGATCTGGCTACGGGCTACCGGATCCACCCTGGTTTCCCAGTTCATCGACAGTTTTGTCGTCCTGATCATTGCCTTTTATATCGGTTCTGACTGGGACCTGGTCAGGGTCCTGGCCATTGGGGTGGTCAACTATATCTACAAGTTTGCCATGGCCATTCTCCTCACCCCGGTCATCTATGGAGTACATTCCGTAATCGACGGGTACCTCGGAGAAACTCTTTCAAAATCTTTACAGGCCGAGGCGGCAGGGCAATAAGTTGATTCACTGTGCGTAATAAATGCAGGTATTTTACCATACCTATCATGTCCTCATATTCAAATTTTACTTATACACGTAATTAATATCTTTGGCCGTATGCGATTGAAGAGTCTGGAATTAAAGGGGTTTAAAAGCTTCGCCAACGATACGCTTCTTCATTTTGATGAAGATGTCATTGGGATTGTAGGTCCAAACGGATCGGGCAAATCCAATGTGGTAGATGCCATCCGATGGGTGCTGGGAGAGCAAAAAGGCAAGGAACTCCGTCTTGAAAACATGGGTGACGTTATCTTTAACGGCACCAAAAAACGTAAACCTGCCCCCGTCGCTCAGGTTGCCATCACTTTTGACAATAACCTCGGCCTCCTTCCCTCAGAATACCAGGAAGTAGTGATCTCACGCCACCTCTACAGAAGTGGTGAGAGTGAATACAAACTCAATGGCGTTACTTGCCGGTTAAAGGACATCCAATCCATACTAATCGACACAGGCATTGGTTCCAATTCATATGCGATCATTGCATTAGGCATGGTCGACGATATCCTGTATGACAAGGATAATGCCCGTCGCAAAATGTTTGAACAGGCAGCGGGTATTTCCAAATACAAAAAGCGCAAGCATGAAACTATGCTCAAGCTTAAGCTGACTACGGAAGACCTGACGCGTATCGACGATATCCTGAAAGAGATCCAGACAAATCTGGAAATGCTTGAAAAACAGGCCAAGCGCACGCGCAAATATGTAGAGCTGAAAAAAGATTACAAGGACCTCAGCCTTAACCTGGGAGCACGGAACAATGTCGAACTCAGGGACCAATTTACCATCTCTGAAAAAAGAATCCAGGAAGAAACAGATAACTATACCCGCGTTGAAGCAGACCTGCATGTAATCCACGCAGAAATTGAAAAACTACGCAAAGATCACCTCGGCGATGAAATGACCGTCAGTGCATTTCAAAAAGATCTCAACGAGCTTGTAAGCCGTATCCGCAGCATCGAACATGATAAGAACCTCGCTGAACAAAAGATCTACTTTATCAGGCAGAGCAAACAAAATCTGGATCTGCAGATCTCAAAATCCAAAGAACGAGTCAGTAAGCTCAGCTATGAGATCAATGATTTGCGTAAGCAATATGATGAACAATCCATCTTGCTGCAGGATCACCTGTTGATCTTACATGAATCACAGGCACAGCGCGATGTGATTGCAGGTAAGTTCCAGGAAATGATGAACAACCGTGAAGCAGTAACGACACTTCACCAGCAATTTGAAAAAGAAGTATTTGATCTTGAAAAAGATATTGCAGTCTTCATCAATAACACCGATATCATCCGCAATGAAAACAAGATCATCGCTGATGAGATCAAACGTTACACTGACGAACTGGAGATATTAAAAAATCAACTTCAGGAAGAAGAAAAGAAAAAAGAAATTGCTTCCACGGACCTGAGTGCACTGGAAGAAAAAGAACTGGAGCGTCTGCGTACAATCCGCGAACTGGAAATATCACTGGCAGGTGATTTGGAACATTTACGCCAGACGCAACGAACACTGGATGCCCGCACACATGAAGCGGATCTGCTGAAGGACATGATATCCAACCTGGAAGGATTTCCGGAGTCGATCAAATTTCTCAACAAAGCACAGGACTGGAATGTCACCGCTCCCCTGTTGTCTGATGTCATCTATTGCGATCAGCAATACCGTGTGATCGTAGAACAAATCCTCGAGCCGTATCTCAACTATTATGTTGTCCAAAACTGGGATGAAGCATCTCGTGCCGTTAAGCTTTTAAGTTTTGCACAAAAAGGTCGTGCAAACTTTTTTATTCTTTCTGAATACGAGGAATCTGCCGATCCGGTAAATTTAGCAGGCATGTCACCTCTTCTGCATCACATCCAGATCGAAGCAGGATACGAACATTTAGTAAATCAATTATTGCAAAAAGTATATGTCACCAGCGGGTCTCCGCTGGATATGACATGGCAGCCTCAATATCCTGAAGATCTCACCATCATTGACGAACAGGCTCAAATGATCCGTCGCTCAAAACAATTGACCGGTGGTAGTGTAGGTCTTTTTGAAGGAAAAAAACTGGGACGGAAAAAACATCTTGAACATCTTGAGCAAGAGATCCATGAGTTGCGTCATGCCTGGCACCAGATGCAATCAAAAGTCACGCACACTCAATCAGAGCTCGCAGCATTGCAGGCTGTTGACATGAGTGCACAGCTTCAGCAATTCCGCGCACAGGTTGTCAACCTCATGCAATCATGGGCAGAGACTAACAGTCGTCTTGGACACATCACAGAACGTCTTGAAGAAAATCATCTTCGTCGCGAAAAAAATGTTGAATCCCTCAGGGATTTTGAATCAAAAATTGAAACTTCTACGTTCGAATTAGACGACAAAAAAATCAGGTTCCGCGAAAATGCCCAGTCACTCGAACAATCTGAAGAACAATACTCGGATATTCAGCGCCAGGTGAACGAAGCTGAAGCTGCAACCAATGATCTAAAGTTAAAGGAGATCCATATCTCCAACAAGCTTGAAAGTACAGGTCGCGAATTGAAGTACCATGAAGACCAGCACGTCCAGGTACAACATGCACTGGAACTGCAGGAATCACAGATCATGCATGAAGGTGAAGAACTGGAAGTAATGGTGTTGGAAATTGAAAAAATGTCAATTGACCTGCAGCAAAAATACCAGGAAAAGAAAGATCAGGAAGCCCGCCTTACAGAGGCTGAACAAAACTATTACCAGCAGCGTAGTCAGATCAGCGTTGCTGAAGAACAAGCCAAGACCGTAGAAAAACAACGCCAGGCATTACAATATCTCGTCAACGAAATGAAAGATCAGCACAACCAGTTGAAGTACCGGTTGATTGCCATTTCAGAACGTATGGAAGTTGAATTTGGCGTACGTCTTGAGGACATTACGGCTGAACACATGAATGAGGAGATGTCTCTTGAAGATCTTGAAGCCCGTGTACTCCGCATCCGTCAGCGTCTTGAAAACTATGGTGAGATCAACCCAATGGCGATCGAGGCGTATGAAGAGATAAAAGTGCGTTACGATAACATCAACAGCCAACGCACAGACATCCTCAATGCGAAAGAATCATTACTTACCACGATCACTGAAATTGAACAAACTGCAACAGGACAGTTCATGGAATCATTTGACAAGGTAAGAGAAAACTTTATCGAAGTATTCCGTAGTCTGTTTACAGAAGATGATACCTGCGATCTCGTTCTCGTCGATCCTACGGATCCATTAGAGTCCGCGATCGACATCATTGCTAAACCGAAAGGCAAACGTCCGAAATCATTGTCTCAATTATCCGGTGGTGAAAAAACTCTGACGGCTATCGCATTATTGTTTGCTCTTTACCTTATGAAACCTGCACCCTTCTGCGTATTTGATGAAGTCGATGCACCACTGGATGATGCCAACATCCAGAAGTTTAACAAGATCATTAAGAAGTTCTCTACTCAATCACAATTCATCATTGTGACGCATAACAAGACTACTATGGCGGCTGTGGATACGATCTATGGAGTGTATATGGAAGAACAGGGTGTGTCGGGTTTAAGTCAGGTTGACTTCAGGGCGTTTGATGAGGCGGATATGCTGGCGATGCAAAATTAGAAGAGTGAGAGAGTGAGAGAGTGAGAGAATTGGAAATTATGTAAATTGGAAATTATAGAAATTGTAATTACAAACTTGAAATTTCTTCAAAGACCTAAAAATCTCACGCCCCGGCGTGATGGCGCTTCAGGCGCTCATAAAATCCAAAATCTCACGCTCCAGCGTGATGGCGCCTCAGGCGCTCACAAAATCAGAATACGTTTTGCGTCTGGCGTTTGGCGTCTGATTATCTGGCATCAACAGCTCTTCCCGACTGAAAGATCTTGATAAACTTGAAAAGCTTTAGATTTCCGATTTTACAAAGACTTTACCTGCCCGGTTCCCTGTAAACGATACTATGTATTGATTTTCTTATATTCACATGTAAGAAACTTATATCATATGGGTTGGAGACGCTTTAATGGGGAACGGATCGAAGACGATATCCTGGTGGCAGTCCGGTCTACAGTGGAGAGGGAAATTGCCAGTGGGTACCGGTTGAAAGTATGCATTGGGACAGATTCCCAGGTTCGCGGGGTGGTAACAGAATATGCAACAGTCATTGTTTTCCTGCGCGAGAAAAAAGGTGGATTTATGTTCATCCACAATGAAAAATCCGAAAAGATCATCAGTCTCCGCGAACGTATGATCACGGAAGTGTGGAAATCAGTTGATGTAGCCTATAAACTCTGTGACCTGCTGGATGAATTTGATATCGAACTGGAGGTACACGCTGATATCAATACAGATCCACATTTCAAATCCAATGAAGCGCTACGCGAAGCGATGGGATACATCCTGGGGATGGGCTTTGTATTTAAAGCCAAGCCGGATGCCTTTGCCAGCTCCTACTGCGCAGACAAAGTGGTGTGATTACTCTTTGTGAGGCCGGGTCTCAACGGTGATGACTTTTTTGTCAGCATCACGTTTTGCTTTTGCTTCTTCCATCCGTTTTTTAGCAGCGGCTATTTCTTCTTCCACCTGCATAGGACGTTTATTAATTCTCCTGTGCCATGTGACGATGATAATTCTTACGATATCATCAGGAAGCGGTACACCTTTCAATTTGAAGTAATGAGTTATTCTTGAGCCATCTTCCATGCCCCAGTTGGTGAGGATCCACCTGCCTAAACCGAAGTGAAGTTTTTGGGCAACCTCATCTTCAGGTGCCCGCCTGAAGGATGCCAGTCCGGCAGGGTCCGCAAGCCTGTTAAGTTCGTTATGAGCATCTTCAAGATTAACTGGAATATAAACGCCATTGATCATTTCGCTTTTGATACGTTTGGCATATATCTCAGCGATCTCAGCTTCCGTCTGACCCGTGACAGGGGCAAAGAGAATTAACACGAATCCGAAGAGAAATCCAATTTTTGTAATCATGACGGAAAGATAAACCCAGATTGATCTTAATATATTGCCGGCCCATCTCAATATCTTGTTAAATGCCTGCTAAAGGAATCTCAGCCCTGAAAACTCACTTTGTATCCATTTTACTGGGACAGGCAGTAATCTATGCTGGCATCTGGCTGTGGAATGAATATGTTGCTACCTATATCACCCTGATCTTTCCCGCCATCCTGACTGTGCTTCTTCTATTATCATCCATTGCAGACTGGATCGAACCTTCCCGTATCACAAAGTGGTATTACCTGGTCATGATTGGATCTATCGTAGTGCCGCTGGTTATCGGACTCGTGTTCTACATCATGTATGATGGCAACTTGGACTGGTTAAAACCCATAGGTTGATTTTGGATTTTGGATTTTAGATTTTGGATTGGAAGAGTCAAAGGCAGATAGGAAGAAAGGATTTTTTTGATTTTTGTTTTTTGTTTTTGGATTTACTTCTCACTCCCTATAGCTATCAAGATCACAAAATCAAAAATCAAAAATTTAAAATCAAAAATCTCACTCCACAGCCTGATGGTGTCTCATCTGTTAACAAGTTTAAAATCTAAAATCTAAATTCCAAAATCTAAAATCCGAAAGGAATTCTTTTCAAATTGTATCTTAAACTGATGAAACCCAAAAAGGAACGTTATGCTTACGGGGCATGCGGGTGGTCAGGCATTAATAGCTATTCAATGTAGAGTATGTCCGGTCTTGATCTCAAAAGCCTCCTTCGTGAATCGCTACGGGCTATACGTCCGATTGCGGAGGAACGAAAAATAACCATACACCTGGAAAAGGCTGAAGTGCCTGTCTACACCACACTTCCCATGGATGAGGTGCTGGCTCCCGTCATCTTTCTTTTAATGCGTCTCATGTATATCATGCCCGCAGGTAGAAGTATCGAAATCAATATTGGCAATCGTCATGAGGGAATCACCGGAACAGATTTTTTACAAATTGAAATCTTTCTGTTATGGTTCTCCATCAATCCCAATATTCTTTTCCGACCTGATAACAACAGATTTAAGATCGAAGTCAATGATGAGCATCTATCCCGTATCTACATCGAATGGCCTCTTCAAGATGCAATGAAGTCCCGCGGTGAAGAAGAAGTTCCACGACCCATCCATCCTGCTGGCCAAAGTACAGATTTGGATATAGCCGGTAATGTAAATTCCATATTACTAACGGACCAGGAGTTTCACGAATTGACTCATAGCCGATGGATGGAATACGGGAAAAGTGCATATGTCAGGGAAAAAATAAATGGATCAAAAAACCTTAAAGAGGCTGCCTTTCTTGAAAATGTATTTGAAGCTATTACTAGAAACATAAGTAATCCAGGCTTTGATACAGACGGCCTTTGCAGAGAGATGGGCCTCAGCAGGGCACAATTATACCGTAAGATTAAAGGGCTGACAGGTTTTTCGACTGCCAATTATATACGTCACATCCGGTTACACAGGGCAGCTGAGATGCTAATTTCCTCAACCTTATCTATTGGTGAAATAGCTCAGGCTGTTGGGTTTAATGAGTTAAGTTATTTATCCAGTTCCTTTATTGAGGAGTTTAAGGTGACCCCGACAGAGTGGAGAAAAACACGTAAAATGAAACAATAGATAAAGTAATCAGAAAATGAATCAATACGTAAAATCTTTGATCAGATTCTCAAACTTTAGTGATACAACAGATAATTACATTTGAAACAGAAATTGGAAACGATTGCAATCATGAATCGCCAGGAAAGATCGGAACACAATAAAAGATTTGTCCTGCGATATGCCACTATTCATCACGAAGGGGTAACGGAGGAAGAGATACGTGCATTTACAAAAAACGAACTTTATATTAAAACAGTTATGTCTTATCGACGGGCTTTTCCGGATTATTCGATTATGATAGAAGATATTACTGCTGAGGGTGATTTTGTGATAATTCATGGTGTGGTACGTGGGACGCATAAAGCAGAATTTCATGGGATACCAGCTACTTTCAGAAAAGTCGAAATGCCGATAATGACCAAGTTCCAGGTAGTGGATGATATGATTATCAACGCCTGGCCTATGGTAGATCAAATGGATTTTTTAGAACAGTTGGGTGCCCTGAACAGGCCCGTTTAACAACACTTCTTAGAATAATATTATCAGTGTGTTGGCTTTGCCTGCACATGGTTATGCTTTGCTTACTATTTTAAATGTGCATTCAGAATACTTAATGGATAAAAAGAAAGCAGAAAAATTTTAATCTTAAAACCCAATATTTATGAAACATGTATTTTTCTTTCTCCTCATGATCGCTTTTGCGATCAGTGTTAGTTTGACAAGCTGTGCCAAGGATGACGAACTGGCATTCAGCCGCAGTGGCGCGGATATTGAGAACTTCGACGTGGCATCGGCGAAGGAGCCCGTGCGGCGTGCGTATCGCGACAGCTTTGATACCTGGTACTATATGGTGCCGGATTTTGCCGGTGGTTGGAATTCAACCTTAATTCCATTCCTCGCCTGGTATCCCGGTGGTGGTGAGGGCAATGTTACCCATATGGGTAAAGCAAGAACATATTTCAATCAATATGTACCCTTCACCCCACCAAATGTCATTTCAATTCCCGCACCGGTAACTATGTTTTTTAATAATGAATTGACAGCGGCAGGGTATCCAGGAATCCCGGGAACTGTATCATACGTCACCTTTGACACCAAAGGGAATTCAGTTTGGTTTTGGGCCGATGGAAATAATGTTCAAACCTTTGTCAGTCCAACACGCATCGAATTCAATGGCACTTCGACCATTGTAGGCGGCACAGGAAAGTTTGCAGGAGCTACCGGTCAGACAACGTTAAGCGGATACTTCAATCCACTGGATGGTCAGGACGCTTCAGTTTGGTCAAATGGCTGGATTCAGTATTAAAAAATTGCATGCCATTTAAAGATCATAAACCCCTTATTTTCTCCTTGCATCAAATTTGCGGACTACGCCTCGGCTGAAGACAGAATAACTCACAGTCCATCCATGAAAATTCTCCTCTCTTTGCTCCGGGATCCAAAAAACCCAACCCGGAGCGAGAGAGGTTTGTTTTGCAGAAGAGTTTAATAGATACTCGAAGGCAATCAGCAGCGCTCCAAATCCAAATTTTCTCTATGTGTGATGGCCCCTCAAGCACACAAAAATCTAAGATCAAAAATCAAAAATCTCACGCCCAAGCGTGATGGCGCCTCAGGCGCTCACAAAATCATAAAATCCCAATGGTCACTCCATCCCCTCCCTGGTTCTTTTCTGCATGGGCTACCGACTTAAATGGATAAGCTTTCATAACTCCTTTTACTAATTGCCGAAGTGTACCAGTGCCTTTTCCATGCACAATACGCACCTGAGATGTGCTGCTCATGAATGCTGCATCGATAAAACGCTCGAGATAGTGTGATGCTTCTTCGGGCAACATACCACGAATGTCAAGTTCATTTTCGAATTTGGTATAATCTACCACATTCGCCTGCACACTCTTATGTTGTTTTACTTCTATGGGCGAATTAGAATGCAGCAACTCTGTCATCGGAATGGTCATCTGCATCTGGCCGATATTGACGATCACCTTATCCTTGTTGATGCGCTCAATCGCACCAATTTGTTGAGTTGATCGCAGCTTGACAAAGTCTCCAACTTTAAATTCTTTTTTATTCGTACTGACATCCACCAACTCCTCTGCAAGCGTTTTTATCTCAACATTGTATTTGGATTGTACGACTTTAATTTGTTCGATTTGTTCTTTGGCTTTCTCTGCATCCTTTTCTTTCCGCAAATCTTTCATTAGCTTGTTCATCTCCTGGCTGTATTGGGAGACTTCATTCAAGGATGCTTTCTTCTGGTCGATCTTAAAACGTTTACGCTTCACTTCCAGGTCCAGACGTAATTGCTCATAATTTGCAATTAAGCGGTCGAGCTCTTTTTGTTTGTCACGGACTGTATTGATCTCTGTGCCTAACCGCTGCGTCTTATCATCGAGATCGTGGATCAGGTCTTCTAATGCTACTGTCTGTACACCCGCATTCTTTTTCGCATATTCAATGACCTCTTCAGGTAATCCTGTACGTTCTGCAATTTCAAAAGCAAACGAACTTCCAGGTTTTCCGATCTTAAGCTGGTATGTGGGAAGAATTTTTTCTTTATCAAACATCATGGCTCCATTCACAACACCTTTTGTACGGTGAGCGTACATCTTAATGTTCGGATAATGTGTAGTAAGAACACCAAGTGATTGTTTTTTAACAAGCGCATCGAGGATCGCTTCTGCAATAGCTCCGCCGATTTTAGGATCTGTTCCTGAACCAAATTCATCTACCAGTATCAATGTCGAACCGTCTGCTGTTGCCAGCGCTTCTTTCATATTCTTCAGCCGGCTGCTGTAGGTAGACAGATCTTCTTCAATGGATTGCTGGTCACCAATGTCAACTGAAATGCGACTCATCATTCCAATAACTGAACCACCATCGGCAGGAATTAACATGCCACATTGAGCCATGACCTGGATCAGCCCTGCAGCCTTTAGTAAAATAGATTTACCACCCGCGTTCGGCCCACTGAGGATAAGCAAACGATTAGGTGGATGCAGGACAAGATCAAATGATATGACGTCCCTACCCTTCGTCTTATTTTTTAAATACAGCAATGGATGTCTTGCAGCAATAAGATGCAGCGTTGCTGCTTCCTGCAATTTTGGTCGCTGCCCTTTATATGCACCACCTAACGCTGCCATACATTGGATCAGATCCCAATGATGGATCAGATCACAAACAGCAATGACCAATTCCTGGTCAGGACGCATCATCGCACACAATTCTTTTAAAAGCCGGAAGACTTCTTTTTTAAAATCCCCTTCAAGCTCAATAATATTGTTGTTGATATCAACGATTATATCGGGTTCGATAAAAACTGTCCTGCCCGTTGTCGATTCGTCATGTACAATTCCCTTTAATTTACGTTTGTGCTCTGCCTGAACGCACAATACACGACGACCTGAGCGAATGGATTCAACAGTATCTGTCAGCCATCCTTCTGCTTTATATTTTCCAATCAACCTGACGAACTCGCGATTGAGTTTGCCTGCTTCGGTATCAAGAGCTCTTGCGATTGTTTGCAGTTCAGGAGATGCATCAGGACGTACGATACCTTTTGGATCCAGGATTTTTCGGATCTCCTTGACCAGGTGTGACGGATCGCCACATCGTGAAGACCATAATGCAAGCGACGGATATTCCCGCTTGTGATCTCCTTTATCAAAAAATCGATGAATGGATACTACCTGTTCACATTGCCTGCCGATCTCATGAATGTCTTCCTGTGACAGCACAAATCCATCGATGGCCAGATGCTCTACGGCTTGTTGAATGTCAAGATATTCGCTAAGCTGGAACCTGGAGGACAGGGAAGCCATTTCATAATATTCATAGACTTCATCCATGCGGTATCTGACCTCGTGGATATCATTGACCGGATGGAGCTGAAGACATGCATCCCTTCCATGGATGCCACGGGCATATCCTGCCAAAAGCTCACGGATCTTATGAAATTCAATTTGTTCTTCCGCTGATGGGGAAATCTCTACCTGATGAAACATGAAGGCTGCAAAATTAGTATATAGCTTATCTTTCCAGCTAACATTTTCTAAGAATACAGAATGGCTGGAAATAGTTTCGGAAAACTCTTTACGGTAACGACAGCCGGTGAGTCACATGGGCCTGGATTGGGCGTCATTATTGATGGTTGCCCTCCTGGCGTGGAGCTGGATATTGAATTTATTCAACATCAGCTGGATCGAAGGAGACCCGGTCAATCGCATATCACGACCCAGCGTAAAGAAAATGATAGGATCAGCATTCAATCAGGTGTGTATCAAGGTATTACAACAGGCGCACCGATCCTGATCCTGATCCCGAATGAAGATATGCGACCTTCCGATTACGAACACATTGAACAATCCTTTCGTCCTTCGCATGCTGATTTTACATATCATTCTAAATATGGCACGCGAGATCATCGTGGCGGTGGCCGGTCATCTGCGCGGGAGACAGCTAATTGGGTTGCAGCAGGTGCTATTGCCAAATTGATTTTACAAAAGGAAAATATCGCCATCCGGGCTGCGGTCACACAAGTGGGACATATTACATACGCCGGAGGTTTTGACACGTATGACTGGGCATTCGCAGAACAAAATGTAGTGAGATGTCCTGACCGTGATCTTGCAAAACAAATGGAAACCCTTATTGAAGAAATTAAAAAAGATGGCGATACAGTTGGAGGCATCATCACCTGTATGATTGAAGGTAGTCCTGTTGGATTAGGGGAGCCTGTATTCCACAAACTGCATGCGGATCTGGGTCATGCCATGTTAAACATTAATGCATGTAAAGGTTTTGAATTTGGTTCCGGTTTTGAAGGAACGAAACTGAAAGGCAGTGAACATAATGACATCTTCGAACAGGATGGAGAAGTTGTAGTCACAAAATCAAATCACTCGGGTGGTATACAGGGAGGTATTTCTAACGGCATGCCTATTTATTTCAGAGTTGCCTTCAAACCTGTATCGACAATCATGAAAGATCAAAAAACGTTGAATGCAGCTGGTGAAGAAGTTGTGGTCAAAGGAAAAGGCAGACATGATCCGTGTGTAGTACCGCGAGCTGTTCCGATTGTAGAAGCTATGGCGGCGTTGGTGATGGTGGATCATTTGCTGTTGAGCCGCACGTATGGTAAGTACGGAGTTTGAAGTACGAAGTTTGAAATATGAAATACAAAGTACGAAGTACCAAAAAATAATAACCTTAATATTTGCATGAAAACAATTTTATTCCTAATTATTGTCACTCAATTTTTAGCATGTGATCCTGTGCAAACAATTAATATGACCAACAAATCAGACAAAACAGTTTTTTTTATTGTTTCCTTTGATCAATCATTTACAAATTATCCCATTTCTTTCTCATCTGAATCTCAGGATACCTTATGGGAAAATATGAGCTATTTAACATCAAATGATAATAGCAAGCTTCCTGTAATTGGTCGAAAAGGTTGGGAAACTAACATGATCAAACGTTCATCAGATACTTCAATTACAATTTTCTATTTTGAAAAAGAAATCCTTTTATCAGGGAACAAAGACAGCATATTATCAAATCAAATATTTTCGAAAAAAGTAAAGTATAAATTAAAAGATCTCGAAAATCTTGATTGGCAAATAGAATATCCATAACAACACATAAATATTTTTATTCTGAAGTTTGTACTTTGTACTTTTAACTTCGTACTTACAGATACTTTTCGGATTAGTTTTTAACTTTTAGTTTTTAGTTATTAGTTATTAGTTCTTTCTTTATACCACTTCTCATTAAACAGCCATTGCCCTTTCTCGATCTTATCTCTTTTTTCCAGACGTATCTCTTCATCCCAATCACCATATCGTCCAGC
>JANPKZ010000028.1:0-5854 GCA_031426295.1 Saprospiraceae bacterium | reverse complement strand
GATTACCTGTTGTCCGGGTACCTTGAACCAACCAATGAACCGTATGCAATTGCGAAAATTGCTGGTATTAAAATGGTGGACTCATACCGATTTCAATACGGATGTAACTTCATTTCTGCCATGCCTACAAACCTCTATGGTGTGAATGACAATTATGATCTGAATAACTCGCACGTACTTCCCGCATTGATCCGGAAATTTCATGAAGCAAAAAGGAATACATCTGATGAAGTAATTCTCTGGGGAACCGGAACACCCAGAAGGGAATTTATGCATGCGGATGATCTGGCAGAAGCCTGTATGTGGCTTATGAATAATTTTGATGGGGAAGGATTTGTAAATATTGGAATCGGTGAGGATATATCGATTAGCGCTCTTGCAGAACTGGTGCGTGAGATCGTTGGATATACAGGCAAAATTCAGTATGACAGTTCCAAGCCAGATGGGACACCACGACGATTATTGGAAGTATCTAAATTGAAGGAGCGTGGGTGGACACCCAAAATTTGCCTGGAGCAAGGCATTCGCGCTGTTTATAATAGTCTTCACAAAGAACCCTGGTACTAGCACAATATGAAACTGGACATCATCGCCGGCGCCCGTCCCAATTTTATGAAGATCAGCCCCATCATACGGCAAATCGAAAAACATAATCAGGAACACCCGGGTCAGATTATTGAATACAGGCTCATCCATACAGGGCAGCATTATGACCGCAATATGAGCGGCAGTTTTTTTGACCAGCTTGGTATCCCTGAACCTCATCTGAATCTCGGAGCAGGTTCGGGTACACAGGCATCGCAGACAGCCCAGATCATGATCGGCTACGAACAAGCCATAGCAGATAAAAGGCCTGACATTTGTTTAGTGGTAGGAGATGTAACTTCTACTATGGCATGCTCGATAGTTGCAAAGAAGGCAGGCGTGAAAGTAGCTCATATAGAAGCCGGAATTCGTTCCGGCGACTGGAGTATGCCGGAAGAAATTAATCGCATTGTCACAGATAGTCTGACTGATTATTTTTTCACCACATCCGAAATAGCCAATCAAAACCTGTTGAATTCTGGGCAAGCAAAAGAAAATATATTCCTGGTGGGTAATACAATGATCGATTCTTTACTGAACCACATTGATAAATTACAAAAGCCCGAATTTTTCGATGAGGCATTGAGCGGGAAAAAATATATAGTCCTGACGCTGCACCGACCATCCAATGTAGATCATGCAAATCAATTGCGCAGATTATTGCGGATCATCAATGATACAGCAGGAGATACAATCATTCTTTTTCCCATCCATCCCAGAACAAGAAAAAATTATGAACTCCTTGGTGAAAAATTTTCAAATATTCTGATCACTGACCCCCTTGGTTATCTTGAATTCATTTACACGATACAACAATCCATTGGGGTCATCACCGATTCAGGTGGCATTACAGAGGAAACATCTATTCTGAATATCCCATGCATTACATTGAGGAATAGTACAGAGCGACCTGAAACCATTACGCTTGGTACGAACGTCCTGGTGAAGGATATGCGGGACTTACCAGACCTTATTAACGATATGGTGGCAGGAAACTGGAAACAGACACAACCTATCAAATATTGGGATGGCCGAACTTCTGAACGCATCGTGGAAATACTAGCCTCACTGGAAGAACAAAATTCTTCACGATATTGAACCCTGATCATGGATAAATTTCCGTTTGTACTAATCATGGCAGGTGGCGTGGGTTCACGCTTCTGGCCCGCCAGTCGCGAGCATCTACCCAAACAATTCCTCGACATTACAGGCAGTGGTCGTACATTACTCCAGGCTACGTATAATCGGTTCCATCACTTCATTCCTGCAGATAATATTTTTATCATCACCCACGAATATTATCATGATCAGACCCAGGAAGCAATTCCGGATTTTAATCCTGCAAATATTATCTGCGAACCCACCCGCAACAATACTGCCGCATCTGTAGCACTGGCTTCTTTTAAGCTCAGTAAAATGGATCCTGATGCAGTATGTATTGTAGCGCCCGCAGACCATATCATTCACAATGAAGCGGAATTCCAACGAGTGATCTCAGAAGCAGTTAATCATTCCTATTCAAACAATACGATTATTACGCTCGGGATTACACCAACACGTCCTGACACAGGCTATGGATATATTGAATTTGATAAGGATGATTCGGACGAAATTCGAAAGGTGATAGCGTTCCGGGAAAAACCAGACCTGGATAACGCAAAACAATATGTACGCGAGGGAAATTTTGTATGGAATTCGGGTGTCTTTATCTGGAGACTCGATAATATCCTCAATTCATTCCAGGCCTATTCGCCTCAGATCTTTAATGTATTGTCACAAGGCGTCAGTGTATATAACACAGATGCAGAAACAGATTTTATCAAAAACCAATATCCGCTGACAGAGAAAATTGCTGTGGATTATGCGATCCTGGAGAAAGCTGAAAATGTATTTACCATCCCATGTGATATTGGATGGTCCGATCTGGGGACATGGAGCTCATTGTATGATATCAGTACTAAAGATGAAAATGAAAACGTTTCCCTGACAGCTGATACACACCTGGAAGACACAAAAAATACATTGGTATTGTCATCTCATGACAAGCTAGTCGTGGTAAAAGGGTTGGATGATTTTATTATTGTAGATACCGAAGACTGTCTGCTGATCTATCCAAAATCAGAAGAACAAAATATCAAATCCCTGAAAGATTCATTAAACAAGGAAGGCTTTGATGCGTACCTCTAAACTACCAGGTGCAGCCTAAACGTATCGTCATCGTCGCGAATACAACCTGGAATATTTACAATTTCAGGCTGAACATCATTCGCAAGCTTTTATCTGAAGGCAACGAAGTCATTGTCATGGCGCCGGTAGACAAGTTTATTTTCTATACTGAAGATATCAAAGAAGTCACGCATGTTCCGATCCATCACCTCTACAGGGACAGCGTAAATCCGTTCCAGGATTTGCGTCTGTTGTATGAGCTCATTAAGCTATATCGGCGTTACAAACCAGATCTTGTATTACACTATACAGTGAAGCCAAATATTTTTGGAGGTTTTGCTGCAAAATTTTTAAGCATACCTTCAATGGCTATTGTCACAGGCCTTGGATATTCACTGATCCATGAAGGCATCATCAATTTCATCACGCGCAGTTTGTATAAAATCTCATTGCCGTACCACCGCAGGGTCATTTTTGAAAATATAGATGATAAATTACTTTTTGAAAAGGAGCATTTAGTATCATCGGATAAAACCATGTCCATTAAAGGCTGTGGAGTGGATACATTAGCATTCACACCAAACGGCGACGGTCGAAATGCTGATGTTCTCACTTTTACGTACATCGGGCGGCTTTTGTATGACAAAGGTGTCAGTGAATTTATTGAAGCTGCCCAGTTGGTAAGGAAGCAAAACGACCATGTACAGTTCTGGTTGGTTGGTGATATTGACAAAGAAAATCCGTCATCGATCCGCAATGAAGACCTGATGAAATGGATTCGTGATCCGAATATCCATTACCACGGTTCCACCGAAAATATCCGTAAATACATCGAGCGATCTGATTGTATCGTCCTCCCGTCCTATCGAGAAGGCATGCCTCGTGTAATCATGGAAGCCATGGCGATGGAGCGAGCGGTTATTACAACCGATACCGCTGGTTGTCGTGAAACTGTTGATGAAAAGATCAATGGATATCTCGTGCCTGTAAAAGATGCAACAGCATTAGCAGGCGCTATGAATGAATTCATACAGCTTGATAAACAATCCCAGATCCGCATGGGCCAGGCCGGCCGCATCAAAGTGCTAAAGGAATTCGATGACAAAATTATCGCTGATGAGCTCTACTCGGCCATCAACGATATATTAACTAGAAACTAAAAGTTAATAACTAAAAACTAAAAACTAAAAACTAAAAGTTTCCGACCGCTTTTTAAAATTCTGATTACTATTTACCGCTTACCATATTTACCACTTACCACTTACCACTTACCACTTTTACCACATTTACCACTTACCTCTGCCTTAGCGTAAGCCTCCCTTGAACCCACGTTTTCTTTTCTTCCTGTATTATTACCCTCCGATCTCTGGCACACCAGCACGTCGGAATTTTCAGATATCAAATAGTATAAGTCAACACTCAGACTTTTCAAAAATATTTACTGCAACTTCTCAGGAGGGACAGAAGGAACACGCCGGTGATACTGAAATAGAAACCCTGCCAACGTATGACTACAGGTATTTTCTGCGCAGAAGAACAAAAGATGGTGCTTTGCCTGAAGAAAAAAAGAAACGATGGTGGATCCAGATGGGAATCCGACTCATTAATACATTTCCTTTTAACCTGGTGATTGGAGAAGGAGGACTGATCTACCTGAATACATTGATCAAAAACGCGGGTAGGGAAATTAAAGTAAACAGGATCACACACATCTATTCATCATATCGTCCGTTTGCAGATCATTATGCTGCGTATAAATTGAAAAAGCGCAACCCGGAATTAGTCTGGATTGCTGACTTCCGTGATCTGATCATTGACCCACATTATAATCATATCTTTTTTAAGAGTGGACATCACCGTTTTTTCAGACGTATATTTTCACGTGCTGACTTTTTGACGACGGTCTCAGATGGACTCGCCAAAAAATTGCAGAGATATAACCCGAATGTCTTGACGATCAGGAATGGTATAAAAAATGTACCGCAGCACATCGCAGAGTCACATTGCAAATATTTTAAAATCGCATACACAGGCTCCATGTTTCTCGACAAGCGAAATGCAGAACCCTTGTTTGTTGCCATTCGTGACCTGATCAATAAAAAGATGATGGTCGAGGATCATGTCCGCATTATCTATGCCGGCAAAGACAGTCACATCTGGCAGTCGCTTGCCAGCCAACTTCAACTTGACAATATTTTAGTGGATAAAGGAATTATTTCGGGACAAGAATCAACAGCTATTCAAAAGGAAGCCTGTATTAATTTGCTGCTGACGATATCATCAAAAGAATTGCAAGGCGTGCTCACCGGTAAGATGATCGAATATTTTGAATCCGGCAGCCCGGTCCTCGCGATCATCGTTGGCCAAAATGACCCGGAACTCAAATTCATCTTCAACGAAATCGAGATTGGTGATTCTTTTTCTGATCAGCCTGCAGATCTGCCAGCCATCACTGACTTCATCTATAAAGAATACATTCGCTGGAAAAACACCGGGACCAATCGAAAGCCCGTCAATCTGAAAACGTTGAAGGAGAAGTATTCGATCGAAGCAACGATGAAGCCGCTGCTTGAGAGGATCGAGGTAATAAAGTAAAAAATAGTATTCAGTATTCGGTATTCAGTGAGCGGTAAAAATGGTAAGTGGTAAAAGTGGTAAGTAGTTTGAGATTTTAATTAGCGTAATTAGCGTAATTAGAAGCAAGAAAGTTTTAATAAATATCTGTGTCACTTGAGTAAAAACTACGTCCTGATTTGAATTTTAACGTACTAAATACAAACCCCCACACCCGCGCACGTGCCGGCACATTACAATTACCACACGGTGAAATTGAAACTCCCATCTTCATGCCAGTCGGGACTGCCGGCACCGTCAAAGCAGTTCATCAACAGGAGCTGAAAGATGAAATTGGTGCACAGATCATATTAGGCAATACCTATCATCTGTATCTCCGCCCCGGCATGGAAGTCATACAAGCCGCTGGCGGACTCCACAAATTTAATAACTGGGACCGACCCATATTGACTGACAGCGGTGGATACCAGGTCTACTCACTCAGCAAGCAGCGTAAGATCAAAGAAGAAGGTGTCAAATTCAGTTCGCA
>JANPKZ010000027.1:0-25223 GCA_031426295.1 Saprospiraceae bacterium | reverse complement strand
TGACCAGGTTTTTGAGGATAAAGGCATCAGAGTTGTAACTGATTTGCGCAGCTTTTTATATGTGCACAACACCGTCCTTGAATTTTCAGGAGGACTGGATGGAAAAGGATTTGTCTTTAATAATCCGAATGCTTCACGCACGTGTGCATGTGGTGAAAGTTTTTCTGTCTAAATTTTTTTTCAAAAAGATATTTCAATACTCCAGCAATTCACTGATTGCCTGTTCCACCTGGCTTGCAGAAAGGATCATTTCTTTCTCTAAGGTTTCATTTAGCGGTACAGCAGGCATGTCAACAGATCCGATTGTTTTTACTGGTGCATCGAGTGATGTCCAGCAATTTTCCTGGATCCGAGCAGCAAGACTTTGAGCAAATGAATTTGTAATCGTGTCTTCAGTTACCACAAGACATCGTCCATGCGACCGGACAGTTTCGTATACAAGATCATTGTCCAGCGGAACCAGTGAACGCAGATCAACTATGCTCACACGTCCATCATACTTTTTAGATGCTGTCAAAGCCCAGTGCACTCCCATGCCATACGTGATGATGCACAGTGCTCTTCCTTGATTAATAAGCCCGGCATCTGCCTGTTGCACGACACGTCCTTTTCCAAGTGGAATAATATAATCCTCATCCGGTAAAGGAGATTTGGCAGTTTCTGTATTTGGGACCTTGCTCCAATACAAACCTTTGTGTTCAAATATCACAACAGGATTAGGATCATAGTAAGCGGCTTTGATCAAACCTTTCAGGTCTGCACCCGTACTCGGATATACAACCTTGATTCCTTTGATATTGCACACCACGGTTTCGACGCTTGAAGAATGATAAGGACCACCACTTCCGTATGCTCCGGTAGGTACACGCAAGATCATGCTTACCGGGTATTTTCCATTCGTCAGATAATTTGATCTGCTGACTTCGGTAAACAATTGATTGAGGCCGGGCCAGATATAATCAGCAAACTGTACTTCAACAATAGGTTTCAACCCAACAGCAGACATGCCTACTGTAGAGCCGACAATAAATGCTTCCTGTATGGGAGTATTAAAAACCCTGTCATCGCCAAATTTTTGTGCGAGCGTTGCAGCTTCCCTGAACACACCACCGAGACGCCTTCCTACATCCTGTCCATACAGTAAGCACTCAGGATGTTTATGCATCAGTTCTTCGATCGCTAATAAAGCACAATCCACCATCACCTTTACTTCAGCTCCTGCAGGAGCCCGTTGCCCTGCTTCTTCTACAATTGTTGTTGGCGCGAATGCATGGGTATATAGATCCGATGGTTGTGGATCAGCAGCTTGTCGTGCACGTTCGAAATCAGACGAAACGAGTTCTATTGCTTTTGCCTCAATCCGTTTAATGGTTAATTCAGCTATCCCTGCAGCGAGAAGTGCTTTCTTCATTTTTGGATATGGATCCATCGCGCGATCTTCCTCAAGATCATCGCGATACCATTCCATGCGCACACCGGATGTATGATGATTCAGTAGTGGAACCGTTGCGTGTACAAGAAAAGGACGACGCTCTTTGCGAATTGTGGCAATAACTTCTTTCAGTGTATCATAACAAACTTTGAAGTCAGTACCATCAATACTTCGTGTTTCAATTCCTTTAAAACCTAAAGCATATTCAGCCGCATTCATCGCACGGGTTTCTTTTGCATTAGCGGAAATATCCCATTCGTTGTCCTGCACGAGATACAGGATCGGTAGCTTGCGCAAAGCAGCCATTTGAAAAGCCTCAGCGACTTCGCCCTCAGTCACGGACGCATCACCAAAAGAACAAACAACGACCGGTGGGTTTTTCCATTTACCCAATTTGCGATTTTCCTGGTATGCTATCCCGAGAGCGATACCCGTTGTTGGAATGGCCTGCATACCTGTGGCCGAAGATTGGTGCGGTATTTTAGGTTTATCATCATCCCTCAGACTTGGATGCGAATAATATGATCTGCCACCGGAAAATGGATCATCCTTCTTGGCTAATAATTGAAGCATCAGGTCATACGGCTTCATTCCGATGGAAAGCAGGATGGAATCATCCCGGTAGTATGCTGAAAGCCAGTCATCCGGTGTCAAAAGCATGCCGAGCGCGATCTGGATGGCCTCATGCCCTCTGGATGTTGCATGGACATATTTAGATACTTCCTTAAAATTGGCTTCGTAAAGATCGGTCAACGCCTTAGCGGTAGCCATGTGAGCAAATGCTTTTTCAAGTACCGTACTCCATGCCAGGCCATTCGGCAGGTCTTTTTTTTGCTTCTTTTCCTTAGCCTTCATACGTGCCAAAGATAAAGATTGATGTCGTCTGCCACAGGAACTCAACCTTTTGGACAGAACGGGTTTATATTTAACTACAAAATCAACAATATGGACGACTATAATGGTCTCATCTCAAAGGTCAGCAGGTATCAGAACATACTGACCAATACAAAGTCATACAGGGAACGATGGACCTCCTTTCTCAAAGATCAAATTGTGACCGAACTTGAAAATATGGTCAAGATCACTGCACTGGAAGCCAAAGTAGAGGTAGTAGATAAGGTTAGACATCTCGAGTTTATCGTCCTCAACCTGGGATCAGAAGAAAGTGGTATTTCAGAGATCATTAATGATAAAACCGATAAACCCCTGATCAAGCATAACGGGTCACTTGTGTATCAGCAGTTATTTAATGGAAAGATTCAGGTTATGGTCACCTATCCTTTCATCGAGGGTTTTGGTGAGCCAAGACAGCCAAAAGTGATCGCGATCTATCGGCCGGAAGAGATCAAGACCCCGTTCCTGGTGAGGCATATGGAGGATTTTATCAAAGAGATCACCCAGTGGGAAGATTATGATGATGATGATCAGCCTATGGCTAAGATCGGCTTCCAGATGCAGGCACTGGCACCCCAGCGACCAATCACTGATGAGTCCTGAAATGTTACCTGAACATTGACTGCAAAGGCATTCTGATGACGTGATGTTTTTTATCCAAAAAATCCGGGTTGAAGAAGATCAGTCCAAAGTGAAAACAATCAACACTTTGCTTGACTTCTGGTCTGCCAATTAACGTATTCCATCCGTTGGTCATATCCTTTGACCAGTATATGTCATCAACAACAATTATACTTTCATGGGTCAGGTGAATCTTTAATTGGTCATAACATTTTAGCAATGCTTCCGAACGGTGATCACCATCAATAAATACAAGTTTGTATTGAGAATCAGGAATTCTTTTGTTCTGAAAAAAATCATCAAAGGTGCCTACCACACTGTCAATATTATCTTTTCCTATTGCTGAAAAGTTGGATCGCGCAATTTCGGCAATGGCAGGATCGCCCTCCACAGTTGTTACTTTGGCGGTAAGACTGAGGTATAGCGCAGAGATGCCCAGGGAGGTCCCTAATTCAAGTATTTGTTCCGGATGATGGTAAAATGCAAGTCTGGCCATAAACCGGCATTGGTAGGGCAGACTTAAAGCACGAGCTGCAATACGGCCAACCGTTTGGTTCGGAGTATTCCGGACAATGCTTCCCGCACCAAAATCTTTTCTCCTGATGATCATCCGGGATTGTATCATCTCCAGTCGTTTGGCTTCAATGATTTCAAATTCGGACCAGCTGTTTTGCTCATCAACACAATAAGAAAATAATTGAAAAAGGAAGGGTGAGTGAAGTCTTGTCCATGACCTGGAATTCCATAAATACCTGAGATAGCTGAGAGCTGTATATGTCCGGGACATTACAGGCAATATTAATTATTAAATTTGTCGAATATCAATACTTCAACTTACTCACTATGAAAAGATTCCTTTACCTGTTGATCTCCTCGCTAATCCTGCCGTTTGCGGTTCAGGCTCAATCCTTCACCGACCGCAGCAGCCTGCTTGCAGACAGAGACATGCATAGTGCTGTACCCATAGCCATTGCAGATATGAATGGAGATGGGCTGGATGACATTGTTTCCATGAATGGTGGGACTGAAATGTTTATCCAATACCAGACACCTGATGAAGCTCGACCTTTTGTCCGGTATAAAGCTCCTGTTGACATTGATATCGATGCTCAAAACGACATTATCATCGCAGACTTCAATAATGACGGGGCAAACGACATCTTTACCGTTGGGTCTTATGACAGGGTGAAAATACTTTATGCAGTTCCCCATACATTCGAATTCAATCTTGTCTACATCACGGTGACACCCTTCTTTTCCCAGGGAGCAACATCCGGAGATTTTAATGGAGATGGATGGATCGATGTGGTAATGTTAAATGATAATGGCCTGAATTACTCCATGATAAATGATGGGACGGGTAACCTGGTGAAACAGGATTTCTTCAATTTTGTAACAATACCTGCTTCAGACAATTCCGGCAACTATGGATCTGTCTATACAGATTTTGACATGGATGGTGACAATGATTTTTATATCGCAAAATGTCGCCAGGGCGTCAATAACCCAAATGATCCAAGAAGAATCAATGCGCTATGGGTCAATGATGGAGCTAATAACTACACGCAGGATGCAGCCAATTATGGATTAGCAAGTGGCAATCAAACCTGGACGGCTGATTTCGGTGACATGGATAATGATGGAGACCTGGATGTTTTCATGACCCAGCATAATACTGTCAGTGAATTATTTGAAAATATCAATAATGACACATTCATAAATATCACACTTGCTTCCGGCCTCAATATTGGCGGTGTGCCGTTGCAGGGTATGTTCAGGGATTTTGATAATGATGGTTTCCAGGACATCCTGGTAAGTGGTGATCGCCTGGATTATTACCACAATGATGGAGATAAAACATTTACCAAGCTGGATCCATTCGCGGGTGAAATTTTTGGAACCTATGCATTGGGGGATTTAAATAATGATGGATTTACAGATATCTATGCATCGACGGTAATCCCGTTTAATAATCCTGATTTCCAAAAACAGGATATCCTCTTTATGAATGATGGGAATGACAATCACTTTTTAGGTCTGAATCTGATGGATGTCAACAAACGGACTGCCATCGGAGCAATAGCTTCTTTATACGGTTCCTGGGGCATCCAGGTGCGCGATGTTAAAGCTGGTGAGCAATATGGAGTATCGAACAGCCATAGCATGATCTTCGGGTTAGGTGAAGAAACAACTTACGACAGCCTTGTAGTGAGATGGGCTGATGGATCTCGTGAGACGTACACAGATCTTGACGTTGATCAGACCTGGCGGATCGATCAGCAGGGATGTCAAAATGTGAAAGTGAAACTGTTTGATGAACTTGTTGCATTATGTGATGATGATTCACTTGTATTGAATGCAGATACGCATCAGGTGCTGCAATGGAGCACTGGTGAAACAACCGATGCGATCGTGGTGAAAGAAGCTGGAATTTATTTTTTGACGTTTCTGAATGATGATAATTGTCTTACGATTTCATTGCCCGTAGAAGTGATCAAGGATCCTGACAGTATCAGACCTGTCATAGTTTATGAAGGAAACACACTCTTATGCAACGGTGAAATTGTAGAATTATCAGTAGCCCCATCCAGCGGATATTTGTGGTCTACTGGATCTGATGAACAAACTATTGAAGTAACCGGGCCAGGTGAGTATTTTGTTTTAGTAAATGGATATTGTAAAACACAAAGCTCTGATACACTCGTACTGGAATATCTGATACCGGACGTTCCGGTGACACAACAGGATACTTTTTCTGAAGGTGAAGCAGCACTATTGACCGCTCTGGGAGATAGTATTGTATGGTATGATGTTGATGGCAACCAGATCGCCACAGGTTCAGAACTAGTGATTAATGATCTAACAACCAGTACTACTTTTTTTGCGCATAATTTTTCTCCGATCCCAGGTCAGACATATCATGTGGGACCTGCAGATCAGGCAGGGAATACAAAATATAATGCAAGCTTTGTCAATGGTGGCTTGTTATTTGATGTACTGCAACCCATCATTCTTGAGCAGCTTACCGTGTTCACGGATTCTGCTGGTGCCAGAATTATCGAAATATCAGGTAGCACATTCTTTTTTGAATATCAGGTCGATCTCCTCCCGGGTGAGACACAGGTACCCTTGCAGGTTGAAATTCCTGTCGGTACATACACCATCAGCACGAATAGTGATCTGAATAACCTGGTTTTTGGAGATGCCAGTCCGATCCTGTGGAGATCATCAGATGGTGTAAATTATCCGTATGATATCAGTGGTGTTGTGTCAATAACAAATTCAACTTTCGGTGAGGATTTTTATTATTATTTCTATGATTGGGTGGTATCAACTGCTGATCAATATTGTAGTTCGGACCCGGTGGCTGTAACTGCATTTCTCGATATAGAGGTAGCAACAAATAATCCGAACGAGGATCATTCAATTTTAATTTCTCCTAATCCTACAGATGGTGTTACGCAGCTTACGATTACCTCAGCATATTCTTCTGAGATTATTGTTTCCTCTGTGGATGGTGTAGTTCTGCAGCAAAATAAAGTGGACGCAGGCACATCCTCCATGACAATAGATTTGTCAGTTTATCCAGCAGGAACGTATATCCTTCAGGCTGTTCGCAATGAACAAACCATAACCCGCAGGATCATCAAATTATAATACCGTAAAAGGTATCATCGAAATAAACCGGGTCTGGTCATTGAATGCAATGAAGTACAGACCCGGTTTTATTTTTTCCTGCAGCGTGATTTCTTTGTCCACCTTGCCTGCCTGTAGCACACGTCCGTTGAGATCTGATATACTGTAGGTGAGGTCCTGCCACCTGTTATTTTCAATTTGCACAGTCAGTTTTCTTCCCTGTACAGGATTTGGAAAGAGGCGGATATCGTCTGAATAAACAGGTGTATTGAATCCTGTATTGAAGAGTTGGATGTCATCGACCGATAAGGCATATATGACCTCATCAAAGACTTCATATCCCTGATACATGGATTTAAACTGGGCTACCTGGCTGAGTGAATCATGTTCAAACAAATCCTTTACCCATCTTGAGGGGAATGTATGATATCTGAGTGTAATATCCAGGTTGGCCAATCCTTTTCGCCCGTTGAGCGCAATGTGGTATTGAATTTTATCCTGGCCTTGCTGACTTTCCGTATCATATTGTGCATCCTGCAATGCCTCACCCCAGATGGCAGTAGTATCATAGACCGCATGATTTTTTCTGAAGCCCACTGGTAATAACCTGTTGTCTTTGAGAGGAGCAGATGCAGCATTGAGCCTCGTCGTCAGGTCGCCATGTACATCACCCATTACCATTTCATAAATCTGTACATCATCCTCAGACAGTGAGATCTGATGATGAGGTTCGTATGGCAGGTCCCGTCCCCCAATGTGCCCATCTGCCTGGATCAGGCCATTGGCATAGATCGTATCATCTGATATGTCATCTTTTAAAACCAATTGCAGCCATGCAACACGGCTTGGGTAACCTGAAGGAAGTTTATGTCCTGCTTTATTTTTAACAACGAGATCCAGATACAAAGTGTCATCCTGGACAAGGATGCTGGTGATTTCAACTGTTCCGGCTCTTCCGAGACTTAAGCGGTTATTTGTAATCGATTGATTCCAGGCTTCTTCTGTTGGTACAGGTTTTATGCCAAGTACCTCCTGATGATCCTTCATCATACGTAACATGGCTGTGTTAGCTCCAAAAAATTGATGCAGACCAAATGGATATCTCTTCTTGAGGACCTGGAAATCAGTTGCGATCACAACACTATCCTCGATAAACGGGAGGTGGCATGACTGGCATTGTTTTCCCTGCAGTGAATAAATGGAATTGACCCATTCGTGATACGTTGCCTGCTCTACAAAATGATTTCCGGTAGGTGTCCCTGTCTCGTCAAGTGTATTTGTAATCAGAGTATGACAGCCCGCACACACACCACTGGAATAGATATGATCTGAAAACACAGGTTCAAATCCAACATACAGTTGCATCGGACCCTGGAATGGATTGGGGTATGGTCCGAACATAATTCGGTTGGTATCGATCTGGATATTTCCATTATGAAATGACCCAAGTCCATCTGACTTTTGCTGATGGCAAGATCCGCATGATACTCCATCCAACCCGAGACTGTCGCCTAACATGATATCGTAGGAATACGGCAGGCCTGACAAATGTGCCTGGATGCTCCCTAACGGAGCATGGCATTTGAGACAGGTGGTTTCAATCGCACTTTTCTGGGATGGAAATAGATTAACCTCATGGGCAAGTGTAGCACGCCAGAAAGGGTCATGTGATGACAGCGCCATCATGCTGGTATGCCAGTCATCATAGATATTCACGTCATTCCCAGCCTTATCCACCAATGCCAGCTTTGTTTCATCAAATCCATGGCATCCGGAGCAATGGATCGAATGGGCCACTTTCTGGGAGGGTGGCACAGGATCGAGGCGTGGACCTGTAAAGGCCTGGAATGGGGAGGATAGGCCCAAAAGCACCACGGTGGTGGCTAATAAAAAAGGTATGGCATACTTGATCACCGGATAAAAATACTTTATTTCGTTAAGCCAATAATTTGTCGTCATTTCACAGGCGACTATATCGGCATCAGTGTAATAGACAATTCATCTAATTATAATATTTTAGCAATTCAAAAATTTCCAATCTGTAACCCTCTTTAGGAAAATGGAAAGCCTGTAATGAAAAAAATCCTGTATCCGACGGACTTCTCCCAAACGGCGGAAAATGCCTTCATATTTGCCCTTCAGATTGCTGATCACCTGGGGGCTTCCATTATCACCATCCATGCTTTTGATAAGCCCGATGTCAGTAACATCAATCTTCCTGAAAGCCTCCAGGATGTATACGATTCGATCGATCTCGATGCATTTGAGAACTATGAAGATGAAGTACCGATCCTGCGCGACCTGGCCACTGACAATGGGTATTATCATGTGCCGATGGTTCATGTACTGGAGGAAGGCGCGCCTGTGTCAGCCATTCTGCGAACAGCCAATAAAAATAAAGCAGACCTGATCGTCATGGGAACCACCGGCGCAGGTAAAATGGAAAAGTTTTTCTTTGGAACTGTAGCCGGTAAAGTACTGGAAGAAGCGCATTGCCCGGTCGTAGTAGTCCCTGATACAGCAGAATTTAATGGTATCATCGATCACATCGCGGTGGCGACCAACTTTACAGCGGAAGATGCAAAGATGATTGAGGCACTCAGAAAATTCCGTGATATCATGCGATGCCATCTGCATGTCGTGCATGTGGATCAGGATGAAAACACATCATCAAAAGATAAGCTGAAATCATTTTGTGAAGCATGGAGCAATGATAAAACTATGTCACTCCACTGTGTGAACAATAAGGATGTGACAGCAGGTCTCGATACATTTGTGAAAGAAAACGGGATTGACCTCCTTGCTTTATTATCACATAAGAAAAACTGGTTCGAAGAAATATTTGAAAAGAACAGGGCGAAAGAAATGTCTTTTCAAAATTCCATTCCACTGCTGGTGTATCAGAGCGAACATTTGGTATAATCTCTACTGCCTTAATACCAACATCGGATAATCACGATTTTCTATTTTTTCTCCCGCACTGCTTTAAACTCAGACCCTTCTTTCCATTTGGGCCATTGACCACTATTGCCGAGTTCCTGGCCTACCTGTAAGTAGACTTCGAGATCCTGCATCATACCGCTGACATCAAATGTTTCATTGTATTCATCTGCCGGCTGATGGTACCGTTCTGTGTTATACGTTTTGAGTTGCTCTGCTGCATACTCTTTCCCTTTCTCTTTGTGATCAGCGCTCCCTTTACCATACAATGCAGGTATGCCGATTTTTGCAAAATTGAAATGATCGGATCTGAAAAATGATCCTTTCTCAGGCTGCTGATCGGGCAGAATATAGCGACCCTGTTGCTCTACATATTTTTTTACGATGTCTTCCAGTTCACTTTGACCATATCCGATCAATGAAAAATCATTTGTAAGACCGAATGTATGCATGGCATCAAGATTGAGATTTGCAACCGTCTTTTCTGGTGGGAATAAAGGATGCGCGGCGTAATAAGCAGATCCTAATAATCCTTGTTCTTCCGCAGTGACCCAGAGAAATACAATCGTACGTTTTGGCGGATCCGATTTCATCATAGACTCTGCAATGGCAAGCAAAGCTGCTGTACCTGTAGCATTGTCTTCTGCGCCATTGTATATCGAATCACCATCTACCACGGCTCCGATTCCAAAGTGATCCCAATGAGCGGAATAAATGATATACTCATCAGGAGTTTCAGATCCCGGAATGATAGCTACGACATTTTGAGATACATCTTCTTTAATGTCGTTCTTGATTATCATGCTGGCAGTATAGGGTAGGGTAACGGCTTTAAACCCAGGTTTGCGCGCAGCCTGCATGATGGGCTGCAGATCCATGTCTGCAGTACTAAAGATGAGTTTCGCTGCATCAAGTGAAAGCCATCCCTGGATTTTCACAGGTTCGTATCCAATCTCCCGAAGATTCAGTTTTGCGCCACTGCCTGCACCCTGCACAACATTGTAAGGATAGCCGGCCATGGTGGTTTCATGCACAATGAATATTGCTGCAGCTCCCTGTCTTGCAGCTTCCTCATATTTGTATGTCCATCGACCATAATAGGTCATCGTATTTCCTTTAAAGAATGTGCTGTCTTCACCTCCAAGTCCCGGATCATTAACGAGCACGATTACTGTCTTACCTTTTACATCAATACCTTCATAATCATTCCAATTGTATTCAGGTGCTACGACACCGTACCCGCAGAATACAACCTCTGAATTTTGAATATCTACACTATCCTCGGCGCGTTGGGTAAAAGCCACGAACTGTGCGCCCAGTTTAAGTGACAGGTTATTTTTTCCGGACAATTGCAGTGTGTCTGAAGAATGCCCATGAATTTCGACCAGTGGCACTTCCTGCAGATATGAGCTGCCATTGCCGGGATTCAATCCTAATTTTTTTGCTTCATTTTCAAGATAGGCGAGAGTCTTCTTTTCACCTGCTGTAAAGGGTTTCCGGCCTTCAAATGAGTCACTGGCGAGTATTTCCAGGTGGGTGCGTAATGTTTCCTCAGAAATAGCCGTGTTGACACTTCCTTTGTTTTCTTTGCAGGAAGAAAAAATGATCACTAAAAAGATCAGTAAGATTACCGGTTTCATATTGTATGAATTTCGGTCGAAGGTAATAAATCGATTTGCAGTGAAATGAAATATAGACGGACGTCACGTGATGAACTACAAGGAAACAATTGATTTTTTATTTACGTCGCTTCCGATGTTTCAGCGCATTGGTGATGCTGCCGTGAAAAAAGATCTCACCAATATCAGGAAATTGTGTGCTGAGCTGGGCGATCCACACCTGGCTTTTCGCTCCATTCATATTGCCGGTACGAATGGAAAGGGCAGTACATCGCACATGCTGGCAGCGGTTTTTCAGGCTGCAGGATATAAGACAGGATTGTATACCTCACCGCATTATGTTGACTTCAGGGAACGTATCCGGATCAATGGAAAAATGATCTCTGAAAAAGAAGTCATAGCTTTTGTAGCTAAATACAAGGATAGCTGGAAAGAAATTCAACCTTCCTTTTTCGAGATCACAGTTGCTTTGGCATTTGATTTTTTTAGAAATCAAAAGGTTGATATGGCCATTATTGAAACAGGATTAGGAGGCAGACTTGATTCTACAAATATCATCATGCCGCAACTTTCGGTTATCACGAACATTAGTTATGACCACATGGCCATGCTGGGAAATACACTGCCTGAAATTGCATTTGAAAAAGCAGGCATAATTAAAAAGAATGTGCCGGTAGTGATTGGTGAATGGAAAAAAGAAACAGCACCAGTCTTTAAAGAGAAAGCCTTAAAAGAAAATGCCCCGGTCACATTTGCTTCAAAGAGTATTTTCTTAAAAAAAATAAAAGACTCGAATACTCTTCAGTCATTCAGCATTACCTCACGTAATGATTTACGGATTAATAGGATTGACACTGATCTGAAGGGGCCATATCAGATCAAAAATATTTCAACTGTTCTTGCTGCGTGCCATGCATGGAATACCTGGTACCCGGATGATATACTGTCACCGTCTGAGATTAAAAAAGGAATTAAATCCGTCAGAATTTTGACCAATATGATTGGACGATGGATGGTCATACAGGATAAACCATTGGTCATAACTGATGCTGCGCACAACCTTGATGGCATCCAACAAATCATGCCATCCCTGAAAGCCTACGGGTCTAAACGAAAGCATTTTGTTTTAGGATTTGTATCAGATAAGGACGTAAAGAAAATCCTTGCATTATTTCCGAAGGATGGAATTTATTATTGGTGCAGTCCGGATATTCCACGGGGCAAACCTGCCGGCGATACAAAAAATGAGGGTCAAGATTTAAACCTCGAGGGTGAAGCGTATGCTGGTGTAGAAGCAGCTTACCAGGCAGCTTTGAAACTAGCGAAACCTGATGACCTGGTCTTTGTAGGAGGCAGCAGTTATGTGGTGGGTAATTTCCTGGAAAAAAGAAAAAGCCTGTAACGATTCGCTACAGGCTCTGCATTCTGGGTGGTAGATCGGGTTCGAACCGACGACCTCTAGAACCACAATCTAGCGCTCTAACCAGCTGAGCTACAACCACCAGGTAACCATTTCAAAGAATTTTCCCCGAAACGGACGGCAAATATAAGCCTTTCCTAATTTGTCGCAGGCGTTTTTTCAAGTTTGAATGTGCGGCTGACCGGATTCAAAGGAATGTTGACAGCAGTACCACTGGTGTCAACAAGAGTCAGTTTGATCGTATTGTCTCCTTCAGGAAGACCTTCGATATAGTAAGGCTGCCATTTGTCAAGCAGATGTTTTTCTCCATTGATAAGAGCTTCGACTTTATAGCCTGTCATGTCTGTATTCACGAGATAAAAATCGAGCATCACTTTATTGATGTCATCACCTGTATATAATCCTTTCGGACGGCTGTAGAAAAGCATAGGGCCACTGATAGGTTCAGTTTTTTCAAATACTTTATTTTTTACTGTTGCCTTTACAGCTTTATGTGCTGCAGGCGTTTTCAAACTTTCATGATACGACCGTGAAAGAAAAGAAAGAATATAGTGTTCGCCATCAGCAATTTCCTGGTCAAAGGAGGGTGTATACTTGGCTATGTACGGTTCTGAATCAATAATCAGGTGTATGTGCTGGCCTTCTGCACTATTCGCACATTGTTTTTGTGGTGCATCCGGAGTTTGTTCACCGAGTTTATAGGTGGTGCCTCCAATTTCCGCCATAAATTTTCCAGCCTTATAATTAATTGACTTCAGATCAGCATCGGCAAATTCCTGTGATGCGCTGAATGGTGTCAGCGTATATTTATTTTCAACAACAGTAGAATCCTGTATAACAACCGTTGGTTCTTCTATTTTTTGATTTTTACAGGAGACCAACACCAGGAAAAGACCTAAAAAGAGCAATATGTTTTTCATCTTACAAAAGATTTGAATTGGATTAGAACGTAAAATTACGAATGTCTGCAACTTTACTTCAGTTATCAGCATCTGACCAGGATTCATGACGATATCAGACCAGAGCCATAAACCCTCTGTCGGGCTCTCCGGCGTGGATTCATTTGAAGCCATTTTTAGACAACATTTTGCTTTTGTCTGTACCGTCATTTATAAATATGTCGGGGATAAGTCAAAAGTGGAGGATATCGCACAGGAAATTTTTGCTGAGCTCTGGGTCAAGCGAGACCAGATCCATATCCATACCTCCCTTGGAGCATACCTGCGGCGCATGGCCATTTCGAGAGCCCTTAACTATCTGCGGGACACCCGGAAACACAATTGGGATGAACTGGACGAGACCAGCGAAAACGTCCAGGACCTAAGCTATCAGGGCACTTCAGCCATTCAACACCTTGAGGAGGAAGACATGAAGAAGCGTATTGATCTGGCGATCAACAGCCTGCCTGAAAAGTGCAAAATCGTATTTCTGATGAGCCGCTATGATGAATTGTCATACGCGGAGATCGCCCAGCAAATGAATATATCCGTGAAAACGGTTGAAAATCAAATTGGAAAAGCCCTCAAAATGCTGCGCCTGGCGCTGGGTAATGATAGGGGTTAATGATTACAAACGTGTCTAATAATACGTATGATGGAAGATGCTATTGAAGTGAGGATGGGTAAATACCTGACCGGAGAAGCAACCACCCAGGAAAAACAAGCTTTTGAGCAAGACCTGGCTGCTGATCCGAACCTTCGCGAGCAGTTTATACAGTTTCAGCATATCTGGCAACAGGTACCTGTAGCTCCAACTCCTGAATGGGATACGGATGCTGCATGGAGTTCATTTACACAGAGGAATATTCATGCTTCGGCGACGCCAGCAAGAAAAATCACCATTAGGTTGAGTTGGGCAGTGGCCGCGGCAGTCGTGATAGCACTGGGTGCCGCGGTTTTTCTCATCAGAGAACCCGCACCAGTTACATATGCTTTTGAAGATTTCTCCACAGTCCCTGTCGCATTATCAGACGGTTCGAAAGTTTTCCTGAATGAGAATGCAAGGATCACTGTCTATAATTTTTCAAAAAAGAACCGCAAAGTTGTCCTGGAAGGTGAAGCTCATTTTGATGTAGCCCCCGATTCGGCGAAACCTTTCTTCGTAGAAGCTGGATCAACTGTAACCGAAGTTGTCGGTACCGCATTCACTATAAAAGAAACCTCCGACGATACACGGATATTTGTCAGTCATGGAAAAGTGATCTTCAAATCAAAAGTCAATAATGATCTGGCCATCGCCCTGACATCAGGAGAAGCTGCATTTTATAAGAATGGAAATCTTGAACGCATCATCAATCCGTCACCGAATAGCAGCACATGGCAAACAAATGATTTGAGCTTTGTGAATAGGCCCTTATCCGACGTCGTAGCGTATCTCTCTGACTACTTTAAGCGTGAGATCATTGTTGAAAATGCAGGTATCAAGACCTGTCGCGTAACATCTCCGAGATTTAAAGAGCCCAAAATTGAAGACGTGCTTAACAGCCTCGCTCTTGGAATGGGTGCTACCATTGTGATGGATGGTGATAAATGTATTATTCGCGGCGGTCGAAATTGCGACCAGTAGTTTCCAAATTCTTTTCACTCATTTTATAGTTCTGATAGTTGAATTTCCATAATTCGCTATTCACACTACCTTTGCTGCATGTCTGATATAAATACCGATATCCTGATCATCGGTGCGGGGCCAGTTGGTTTATTTACCGTTTTCGAAGCCGGATTACATAAATTGAGATGTCACCTGATGGACGTCCTGCCCAATGTTGGCGGACAGCTTTCCGAGATATATCCAAAGAAACCTATCTATGATATCCCCGGATTTCCCTCTGTCCTGGCAGGAGACCTGATTGTTAATCTCATGCAGCAAATCGAGCCATTCAGGCCCGGGTTTTCACTGGGTGAACGTGCAGATTCAATTCAATTGCAGGAGAATGGATCATTTATAGTGACAGGCCATGAAGGCACAGTCATACATGCAAAAGTGATCGCTATAGCTGGTGGTCTTGGATGTTTCGAGCCCAGGAAACCGGCTCTGGTTAATATTGACAAATACGAGAAAAAAGGAATAGAATATTTTGTAATCAACCCTGAGCATTATTACGGCAAACATGTTGTAATCGCGGGCGGTGGTGATTCTGCATTAGACTGGACCAATGAATTGGCACCGCACACAGCTTCAATGACATTAATACACCGCAGCACAAGTTTTCGAGGTGCTCCTGAATCTGCTGATCGGATGTTTCAGCTGGTGCATGATAAAAAAGTTAATCTTGTCACCAATGCACATGTAGTGGAATTGGAAGGTAACGATCAGCTTGAAGCGGTGATCGTTGAAGAGGATGGAAAGCGTGTGCGGATTGCTACGGATTTTTTCATTCCATTGTTTGGCCTTACACCAAAGCTTGGTCCTATAGCAGACTGGGGTTTGCAGCTTGAAAAAAATGCAATTACAGTGGACCCACTGGATTGTGCTACAAATGTGCCGGGCATTTATGCCATTGGAGATATAAACACATATCCGGGAAAATTAAAACTCATCCTGTGCGGATTCCATGAGGGGACTATGATGGTACAATCAGCATTTCATCGCATATATCCGGATCAGAAATTATCCTTTAAGTATACCACAGTAACGGGTATCGAAGGATTTAAGGAACCTCAGAATTAACCTCCTGTTTCCTGGCGTAGCTTTTTGATCTGGCTGTCCCAAAGACGCTTCAGATCATCTATTTCTTTTTCGCCTGTAAAGTCTGTAATTTCCAAAACGGTTTCTTCCGTGACAGGAGAGAGGTACATACGGAATTCAAGATATTCAAAACGAGGAGCACCTTCCCAGCGGAAACGGAGGCGTTCCTCTTCGATATCATCTACCACTTCAGCATTTTCATCAGCACCATTCCAGGTGAATGTATATACGTCGTTGTTAATATCCACGCCATCGCAGAACCAACGTACCAGGCAAGCCGGGGTAGTCAAAAATTTATAGAGGATAGCCGGAGAGGCTTTAAATATGTATTCTAAGTCGACTGGTATTCTTTTCATAGATAAGGGTGAATGCGATGCATTCCAAAAACCGCCCTGATGTGGGCTGGACGGCGTAAATAAAACAGAATTCCTGAATATAACAAACTATTGAACTTTTTTTAATGGGAGGGCATTAGTTTGAACATTGCTTAAAAACCCCTTCTTTTGTTACTGGCACGAGCATATTGTCATTGCAACTATGACATTATGAGTGAATTAAAAACTGAAAATATTTCCATGGGAGGTCGCGAAAAAACGTACTTTTGCGCCTCTTTTGTACTGAGAGACGAGGATCGTGTAGCCGTAGTAAGACATTTTTGTCCAGAACCTATAATGTAATATTGTGCCATGAGGCAGCTGAAAATAACTAAATCCATTACCAACCGGGAGAGTCAATCTCTCGAAAAATACCTGCAGGAAATTGGTAAAGTGGACCTGCTCACCCCTGAAAAGGAGGTGGATCTTGCAAAAAGGATCAAGCAGGGTGACCAGATCGCACTTGAGACGCTGACCAAAGCCAACCTCAGGTTTGTCGTATCTGTCGCCAAACAATATCAAAACCAGGGCCTTTCTCTCAGTGACCTGATCAATGAGGGCAATCTGGGTCTGATCAAAGCAGCACAGCGTTTTGATGAGACGAGGGGCTTTAAGTTTATTTCCTATGCGGTATGGTGGATTCGTCAATCTATCCTCCAGGCACTGGCAGAGCAATCACGTATTGTACGTCTTCCATTGAATAAAGTTGGTTCCCTTAACAAAATCAACCGTGCCTTTTCCCAATTGGAACAGGAATTTGAGCGTGAACCATCCTCTGAAGAACTTGCTCATATACTTGAGATCTCTTCCGATGAGGTAGAAACTACATTAGGTGTTGCTGCACGTCACGTGTCCATGGACGCTCCCTTTGTTGATGGTGAAGACAATTCACTTCTCGATGTACTGGAAAATCCAAATACACCTGGCACTGATGCAGGTCTTGAATACCTGGATTCACTACGTAAAGAGATTGATCGCTCCTTAGGCACATTGACGGACCGTCAGGCAGATGTGATCAAGCTTTATTTTGGTATTGGGGTAGAACATCCATTATCACTTGAAGATATTGGTGATCGATTTGGTCTTACACGTGAGCGTGTGCGCCAGATCAAGGATAAGGCAATTAATAAATTGAGATCTGCCAGCCGGAGTAAGTTACTGAAGCATTACCTCGGAGCATAATTACTGCAAGTAAGCAAGGTTCATCTGCAAAGATGACTTCAAAATAAAAAGGCCATCCTGCGAAGAATGGCCTTTTTTATTTTTCAGACGAAAGTGAATCAGGATTAGTTCTTTTCGAGCTTCTCGAGATAGTGAAGATTATCGATATCAAGTGCTTTCGCAAGTTTGCCGATCTTCTTAAGATCGATATTACCCAGGAAGCTCAAGAGGGCGAAGTTTTTTTCGCCGCCTACGAGCATCAGCAACTCTTGTACAATGTCACCATTTTCTTTTACCATGAAGCGTACGTTTTCGCCTTCATTACGAGCTGTCAATAAGAGCTCGTAATCGTTAGTGCTGATCGTTTTGATCGCTTCATTGTAATACTGCAGGGCATTTTGCTCTGTGTGTAAGATCCGGAGACCTTTCATGCTGCGGATGACTTCCTGCACTTCGGGTTCCATGTCTTCGATCTCGATTTTAGAGACCATGTTGAACATCTTCGGACTGATGTAGACCGCGCTGAAGCGTGAATCATCAACATACTTGCCGAAGTATTTCATGATCGCGTCTTCCTGCCCGAAAGCGGAAAGGGATGTCATGAGGATGACTGAGAGAGAAAAAAGAAAAGATTTCATGATGTATGATTATAGTATGAAAGTGATAAGTTCTTTATTTGAACATGTCAGCGTATTCGCCTGCTTTTTGAATATTGATGAGTGCTTCATCCTGTGAATGATTCAGCTTGGAAGAGACGAAGGCTAATGCCTGGCGAACTTCTTCGTATGCTTCATATGGGTCTTCAAAGGTTTCAGCCATTTGTTGTGCTTCGGTGGCTTGCTGGCTGTATTTCCATACACCAAGAGCGGAGAAAACAAATATCATGACTGCTGCAGCACTGGCCATCCAGCGATATAGCGGACGTACAGTGTGACGTGATGCATGCAGGGTTTGTTTCAGGTTGTAGGCATCGATATCATCGATGCTGAGCAGGCTCTTTTGCCTGCGTGCTTCAGCGATGAAAGCGAGGTATTGCGCTTCCGGACGCTGATGGGATGATTGATCTTTCATGAGTTGCTCTTCCTCCTGTAATGAAGTTTCGGCGTCCCAGTATTTTTCGAAAAGTGATTTGTTCATGGTATTATTTATGCTTGAAAAAGGCCAAACGTATTGATCTTGCTTAACATGCGCTGTATATGCTTGCGTGCCCTGAAAAGGCTCACTTTCACATCGTCGAGATTGTAGCCGGTCATCTGGCAGATCTCTTCATAGCTCATCTGTTCGATCTCACGCAGATGAAATACAGTACGTTGTTTTTCCGGTAACTGGTCAATACAGCTGGTGAGTTGTTTCATCAGGTCTGCATTTTCCATTTGCTTGTCTGGTATCGGGGCCTGATCGCTCAGACTATACGCTTCGTCAATGTTGACCATGTTGTCCTTCACTTTCCGCAGTACGTCAAGTGAGCGGTTTCTTGTCAGCACCATCATCCACGCTTCCAGATTTTCAATTTGGTCGGCTTCCTGGCGTTTCTGCCAGAGTTTGTACATGACATCCTGAACGACATCTTCTGCTACCTCTACATCTTTCACAAAGCGAAGGGAGTAGCGATAGAGCTTATCCTTCATCTTATAGAAGATAGCTTCGTATTGTTCAGCATTCATTTCAGTAGTATTGACGTGATGATCAATTAATAGTTACACAGCCCAGCATTTTCCGCCTTTTTTTAACATTTCGGGCAGGTGGGGAAGGTGAAATTTCAGAGTGCCATAAGCGGCGTATCGTATTGATAATGAGATTGTTATGACAGTGTGGCATACCTAGGTGTGCCACACTGTCATAACTAATTGATTTTCAGGAGACTAACTTCTTAATATTGCCCAAATCCATCCGTATTTTATCAAGATCGGATACCAGCACTCCAAGCTCCGAAGCCTCCTGCTGTATAAGCGCATCAAATCTGGCAAACTGGTCATTCATGCGGGTCTTAATGCTCTCGACATAAGCATACAGCTCAAGTTTTAACTCCTGCTCCAGCCGGGTGCGGCCTTTATCCATTTCAGTTTTGTACTGCTTAAGGACCTTGCCACGTTGAAGACCAAGAGTGACACCCGCCACCAAAAAACCAAGGGCAGTTAGCACGCCACCGGTAATGTCGAATACCATGCCCTGGGTCACTGCGGCAAGAATGATCCCAACCACCGCAACGCCACTGCCGGCAGCTACATTGGTGCCGACCCTGGTATCCGTATCCACCAATTTTCTGGTGGTAAAATTTTCAGTTTTATTGATGAATTGTACAAAAGCCTCACGTAACTCACGAAGTACATTCTGGCGCCGAAGAGCAATCTCTGAGAAAATCTCATGGTCATTTGACAGGATCGTCTTGCTGTTACGCAACTGAAGATCTATCGTGTGAGCCATCTGTTGGATGCTTTCAGCGAGATCAAGCACCCGATCATTGATCCTGTCCTGCATGCCCGTCCCAAAATCGGCCTGGAGCCTTACCTTAAAATCTTCAAGCCAGGTCTTTAGCGATTGTGATTTTGAAAAAATAGACCCGAGTGATCTTCGAAGCACCGGAAAGAAAGACAACGAATCGCTCAATTCTTTTTCATATTTATCAGACACCTTGTCATAGGCACTCATCAGGTTTTCTACCAGGATATCACTTTGATGTTTTGCACGCTGCCCATGATCGGTGAGGGTCCACGTAATGTCTTCGCGAAATGTTACATCCAGTTCTAATTGTTGTTTGCGAAGATCAAGACCTGATTGCAGTTTGGATATGATCTGCAGGGTGGTATCTGAAATGCTGACCAACTTTTGTTTTTGTGCTCTTCCGCCCGTTACCTGGTCAAGAATAAATTTTTTGAGGGGTGTAAATCCGCTTTGTTGTTCCATGCCCTGCAATTCTTCTTTCGCAGACACAGCAAAAATGACAGGGCTATTTATACCTTTCTTTTCAGCGTATTCGGCAAGTCCTTTCAGGTTGATATCCAGATCAGGTACATCCATCAGGTCTTTTTGCTGCAGGACGAATACAATTTTTTTATGCCATTCTTCATGCATAAAATCAAAAAAGTCCCAGGCTGACTGGCGGTACGGATTCTTCGCTTCAAATACAAACACGATCAGATCGGCTCCGGGAATAAACCGTTCAGTTATTTCCTGGTGATGGGTTATGATCGTATTCGTTCCCGGCGTGTCAACAATCGCGATGTCCTTTAGGATCTCATTCGTTTGGTAGACACGTTTCAGGTAGGGGCTCACCTCCTCTGTCCTGGGCGGCTCTCCGTACATGATCTGCTGGATCGTATCGGTCATTGGGGAAGGTGCTACAGCACATAGATTCGGATCTCCAAGAAGTGCATTGATAAACGAGCTCTTGCCGGCCTTTACTTCACCCACGATCACGAACATGAAAGGTTCTTCAATTCGGTCACGGAGATCAGCCAGAATGCGGCCTGATTCAGGATGTGATATGCGGTGCGTAAATTGTTGCAGGCGTTGGAGCACATGCTTCAATTCGTTTTTTTGAACTTGTATTTCGGGGTCAATAACGGTCATGAAGTGTGTTTATAAATTTGTTGAGCATAATGCTCCAGGTAATCACCTGAAGCAGGGCCGAGATGACACAATACATCCAAGATACTGAGGTTTGGAAGAAAAGGTTTTCCCAACCTGTGTACCTGGAGATATTTTAAATTTTCTTCCACGTCAATTGATGCTTTTCCTGCTGGAATCCCTTTCCTGATATCGACGCCGGATGAGAGTTCGGGAAGATAATCCTTCGTAATTTCAAAAGTAAAATTTCCTTTAAGCATGGAAATAACTTCTTTCAGAAGTGAAACATTAAAATCCCATAACGAGTTTTTTTCTGCATTGTACAAATGGGAGATGGCAGCTTCCACTTCTTCAAAAAACGCACTCTTGCCATATGCAGTCTGAATGCTGTGAAGATGAATTTTATTCCAGGGCTCATCATAGGAGATTTCAACCTGCTGGATAGGTTTCTGATTGTTTTTGCCTTTGCGGAGTGGAATGGATAAGGTCAATGGTTTAGAAGCGCTGATAATGGCGGTCTTATTTCGCCATGTACGTTTCTGGTAATGTTCATACCCTTCGAGTAAAAGGTGGCCATGATGCTTCCAGTGAGCAAAGTACTCGACAGAAGGTATATATTGGCAACCCGCAAGAAGACCTTTCATTGATTTTTTTCTTCTCCACAAGTATAAGCGATGTCTCAGGATATTCACTGGAAGAATTATGCAGGCAGATTCAGGACATTTCCATCTTTGATTGAAGAAGATATCAGGGAGGATGCCGGTATGATCATTTGTATACCTGCCATTGCAGAACCTGACCTGATCGCAACAGTGAAATCTTTGGTTTTATGCACACAACCAAAACAACCTGTGGAGTTGATCATTTTATTCAACAAAAATAAAATGATGACTGAAGAAGAAACCAGGCTCCATGACGTTACATTTATTTCCCTGAATCAATGGATAGCCGATCAACCAGATTTACCATTCAGAATTTATCCTCTTAGTATAGATGTATTCCCGGATGAAAAAGGTGGAGTGGGGTGGGCAAGAAAATATGCGATGGATGAAGCTGCGAGGAGGCTATCTCAATCCGGTATCATTGTTTGCCTGGATGCAGATTGTACAGTTGACGGAAATTATTTGCTGGAGATTGAAAATGCATTTCATCATCATCCAAAATTAGATGCAGCATCAATATATTTTGAACATAAAATTGCAGAGACACCAGGTGAAATTACATCTCCTGTCATACAATACGAATTGCACCTCAGATACCTCGTGCATGCACAAAGATGGTGCGGTCACCCATTTGCATTTTATACTGTAGGATCAAGCATGGCATTGCGACGTAGTGGTTATCTGGCACAGGGTGGCATGAATACAAGAAGTGCCGGTGAGGATTTTTATTTACTTCAAAAATTTATTGAAACGGGTTCGTTCTTTGAAATTAAAACGACAACGGTTTTTCCATCATCCCGAATTTCTCAACGAGTACCATTTGGAACAGGCAGGGCAATGCAACAAATCGCCTCAGGTAACAACCTCCATTGGCCTACAACCAATTTTGAAATCTTCAAAGAAATTAAACCCCTGTTCAATTCACTGGATGCATTGTGGAAGAGCAGGAATATACCAGATGCAGAGGTGACGTATGATGACATTGGATTAATATGTTCTCTGTCAGATAATGTCTTGTCTTTTCTGCAGACGATACATTTTAAAGAATCTCTTCTTGAGATCACCAGGCACACATCGGGATTTCCTTCTTTCCGAAAAAGGTTTTTCAGGTTTTTCAATGCATTCCAGATGATCCGCTACATGCATTATATGCGCGATCATTTTCATCCGGATGTGAATGTGCAATCTGCTGCTGAAGCTCTTTTTGAAAACATGGATTTGTCACCCTGCAACACAGCACGTGAAAGCCTGCATGTACTTCGCAGACTTGATAAACAATCCTGAATTACGAAAAAAGACTACCTGAAAATTTCAGTCTGGGCAAAGTGGAAAGAAGCTTCAATGAGTGCGTTTTCGTCAGAATCTGACCCATGAACTGCATTTTCACCGATATTCCTTGCAAAAAGTGCGCGGATCGTACCCGGCTCAGCTTTGGAAGGGTCAGTAGCCCCGATCAGGGTCCTAAAATCTTCCACTGCGTTATCTTTTTGCAAAACAGCCGCAACGATCGGGCCTGAAGACATAAAATCTCTTAACTCTCCAAAAAATCCCCGTTCACGATGTACATGATAAAATTCGGCAGCTTTTTCGGGGGATAATTTCGTGTATTTCATCGCAATGATCTGAAAACCAGCCTTATTGATCTGAGCCAGGATGGCTCCGATATGTCCTGATTCCACCGCATCGGGCTTGATCATTGTAAATGTGATATTTCCTGTCATAATATTTTGAATCTCTTGTTTTGTCCCAAAGGGGGTGCAAATTTAGGTAGTGTCTCAGTTTGAAAATAGCCTTTTGAAAGAAACTTGGAAAATACCTGCTTGAGCGGTTAAGTACCATTATATTTGGGGTATGAAATATAGATTAGAAATAACGACTAAATTCTTAGATAGTCCATTTTCATTTGACTTAGAAGCAGAGACGAAGGAGGAAACACAAATTATTACAGGTGATGGCTTTGGTTGGGAAGGATCACTCATAGAATGTATTGGATCCATAAATAACATTGCTAACCTCAGCGGGGTCAAACTGTCAATAGTTAGTATTAATCTAAAAATGTCTGATAATGAGTAGCCCTAAACGCCCACGGGATACAAACCAATTAGCCAAACATATAGTCGATCTATCAACCAATGACGAGCCGGAAACCAAACCGGAAGATGGCAAAAATCCGGCTGCTGTCGCATTGGGTAGACTTGGCGGTAAAAAAGGCGGTAAGGCGCGTGCAGAGTCTATGACTCCTGAAAGGAGGTCCGAAATTGCAAAAAAAGCCGCTGCGAAGCGATGGGAGCAAAAATAACGCCATTTCTTAAAGGTATTTTAAAATTCTTTTCAATATAAAACACTGATTAACAGATAACTATTAAAACGTTCTGATAAATTTATTAATATAATTACGTTTCGTTGATTAAAACTACTTAGTTTTGATATATAATTTATAGCATCACAGTAGAACGAAATGGCAACTATTCCAAACCTATCTGAGGAACATAGAAAAACTATGATCGGCATACTTGCTGAACGTAGAAAAATTATTGTCGCTGAGATAGACTCTAAGCAAGCTGAATTACAATCAATCGATGCTATCGCTGACAAACTCAATGCGGTCGAGGAGGAGTTGCCTATTATAAAAAAGACTTCCAAAATTCCAACCAGATATCCATCAGACCAGGCATGGTTTTTAAGAATAGCCTTCGTGATTAACGAGGCTGGCCGCTTCATACCATTAGGTCAAATAATGGATAGTTTACGACGGTACGAACCAGAAATAGGGGAGCCGCAACGTAAAACGGTTTCTGGAACGATTAGCGGGAAGGTTAAAGAATACGATACAATAGCCATGTATAAGCCTAAAGGAAGTCATGGTCTATACGGTCTGATAGATTGGACAGATGAATTAAATAATCCAAAGCCGGAATATATATGATATAAAAATGCCCTGAAACTTGGCGGCTACAGGGCAAATTAACTTATTGACACAAAGGCTCTTTATTGGTCGGAGGTCCAAACTTCGGCTGAACACCCTCCAAAAGTGGTGAGCCCTTTGTTACAAAAATACGGAAAATCTGCGAATTGTCAATGTCTATTTGTAGTGGAACAGACAACCAGCAGTGACTCACAAAGCCTCTGTGTAATCTGCAATGCTCCTTTTGTATTGGCAGCATCGGAAATAAGCAGAGGACTTTGTTTTTCAAAAATAGTGGTAAATATTTA
>JANPKZ010000026.1:0-4482 GCA_031426295.1 Saprospiraceae bacterium | reverse complement strand
CTCAATACCACACAGGAAGAATTAGGTGCGCAGTTTACTGAATCGCTGAAAACATATTATACCCCGATGCTTGGGGATATGAAAGAAACCACGATTGGTAAAAAAATTATTTCAGAAGAAAACGCAGGCCGCTTAAATGTTTCTCCTGTCATCAGTCCCAATGGACGATGGATGATATTTTTATCAGACCGCAATTTATTTTCAACCGATCTGTATCTCGCAGATGCACGGGATGGAAAGATCATTCGCAAGATCAACAGTATCCTGCGTGATGGAAATATTGATGATTATAATTTTCTTGAATCTGCAGGAACCTGGTCTCCAAAAAGTGACAGGTTTGCATTTGTTGCTTTTACAAAAGGTCGTAATGCCATCATCATTAAAAATCCTGAAACAGGATCGAATGATGAGCATATCCACGTGCCGGGTGTCAGCGCGATTGCGCACCCTTCCTGGTCCCCTGATGGAGAGGAGATCGCATTTTCAGGTATGGTGGAAGGTCAGACAGACCTCTTCATCTATAACCTCAAATCAAAAAAAGTACGTCAGCTGACGAATGACATGTACAGTGAGGTGTACCCTGACTATAGTCCGGATGGAAGTTACCTTGTCTTCAGTTCTGACAGGAAAACATTCGAACAAAAGAAAGTACATGGCCGCTGGAATCTTCATCTCTCAAGGATGAATCTCAGCGATAACACGATCACTGACTATAACAATATATTTCCCGGTGCAGATAATTTTAATCCCTGCTATGATGAAAATGGAAATGTGTATTTCATTTCCGATCGCGATGGTTACCGGAATTTATATCGCACCAACTTCAGTGGCGAGTTGCTGCAGATGACAGAGTTAAAAACGGGTATCAGTGGTATTAGCCGGTATTCACCTGCAATTTCTGTTTCTAAATCAGGTGACCGGATTGCTTACACGCATTATTATAAGAGTGGTTACGACATCTACCAGGCACGTGAAGAAGCATTCTTAAAAAAAGAAGTTAATCCAACGGATGTGCGATATGAGGCTGGTACATTACCGGTCATCCTGGATCGTACACACCAGGTGGTGATGGACAACATTGCAGCGATGGATGATGATGCCCCCTTAAATCCTGATCAATTTGTCGACAAACCCTATAAAGGAAAATTCAAGCTCGATTATATTGATAGCGGAGGTTTTGGTGTAAGTGCTGGTGGCCTTGGTTCGCGCACTGGGTTAGCAGGAGGTCTGAATATGATCTTCAGTGACATCATGGGCAACAATCAATTATTTACTACGGTAGCATTAAATGGTGAGATCTATGATATAGGAGCGAGCGCCCAATACATCAACCAGAAATCTCGCATTGGCTGGGGTTTTTCGGCATCACATGTTCCACTGCGTGCAAATTTTTATGACCAGTTTTTCCGGGATACAATTGTAGAAGGATTTCCATACCTGGCGATTGACGAACAGACATTGCGCATTTTCGAGGACCAGGTTTCTGGTTTATTACACTATCCGTTTTCCAAATATTTACGCGCGGAAGGTTCGTTAGGTTTCAATTACCGTTTTTTCAGGCTTGACAAACGGACATTATTTTATGATCAGTTTGGTCGTTATGTTGGACAAGGCGATAGAGAAAAAGTACCATTGGGTGACGAAGTTGACCTGGGATCATTTGTGATCAGGAAAACTGCATTTTACAATAGCAATGTTGCACTTGTTGGAGACAACAGCACATTTGGTCTCGCTTCACCGATCAATGGATACCGGTTCAGATTCGATGTTGGTAATTATTTTGGAGGATATAGCTTTCAAAATATAAATGCAGATGTTCGTTTCTATCAATATGTGAAACCTGTGACGTTTGCATGGAGAGGTCTTCACTATGCAACACTCGGGAATGATGCGAATAATTTTTATCCCATACTCATTGGCCAGATGGGTCTCGTGCATGGATTAAACTATGGCCGCTTAAATGAATTGCAGGCAGAGACCGGAGTAAATCCGGATGCTCTATTCGGCTCTAAAATATTTCTCTCCAGTTTTGAAACGCGTTTACCATTCACAGGTCCTGAGAAGCTTGCCCTTATCAAAAGTGGACTTCTTTTCAGCGAGCTCGCATGGTTTATCGATGGGGGTGTTGCCTTCAATGAATACAAGGATCTTGCCAAAGAAGAAGTCGACGGCGTGCCCGAACCCAAACTTGTTTTTACTACAGGTTTTTCTGCGCGTGTAAATGTGCTTGGAGCGATTATCGTGGAGCCGTATTTCGCATGGCCTTTGTTGAAAGGTGCGAAGGGGAAATTTGGTATTTTCCTTGTGCCGGGATGGTAATAGCGTGATTCGTGAATCGTCAGTCGTGAATCATTACAATCTGCATCGTAAATCTTGTGTCGCATAAAGCTGCAGAGGACGCAAAGAAATTAATAGAAAGTAGAAATTAAAAATTTCCCTTCCACCTTTTCTGCCCTTCCGCCTTTTCTGCCTCTTTACATCTTCGAAGGCAATATCAGATCCAGCGAGGTGTACTTCTGTCCGAAACGTTTTGCGAGATATTCATTTGTGAGATGGCCTTTGTACGTATACACCCCGTGGCGGAAACCTGCATGACTGTGAAGCAAAGCTTCGATTCCACCGTATACTCCGGCTTTGATTAATAAGGGGGTGATGATGTTGCTGATGGCTGCCGATGCGGTGCGACTGACTTTTGATGCGATATTGGGAACACAATAATGGATGACACCGTGTTTAATAAATGTGGGTTTTTCAATCGTCGTGACTTCTGATGTTTCGAAGATCCCTCCCTGATCGATGCTGACATCGATAATGACACTACCTTCTTTCATCAGGCCGATCATTTCTTCCGGTACTAATATCGTTGAACGTCCTGTAGAAGAATGAACAGCGCCGATCACAACATCAGCACTCAACAATTGATGCTGGAGATAGACGGGATTGAAAGTAGATGTATGCAGCCTGCGGCCAATGATCTGCTGAATGCGCATGAGTTTGTACACGTTGTCATCAAAAACCCTGACAGTGGCTCCCAGACTCAATGCAGTGCGGATCGCAAACTCACCGACCACACCCGCACCAAGAATAACCACCTTGGCAGGAGGTACTCCGGAGACGCCGCCTAACAAAACACCTCTGCCACCTTCGGATCTGCAAAGTAATTCAGCAGCGGTCTGGATTGCAGTGATGCCTGCAATTTCACTCATAGTACGCACCACAGGATAAGACCCGTCAGCAGCCTGCAAATATTCCATGGCGACAGATGTCACGCGGTGACGCATGAGACGCTCTACATATGATTCTGATATGATGGGGAGTTGCAGCGGGGAAATAATACACTGATCAGGCCTGAGCAATTCGATTTCATCCACAGTAGGTGGAGCCACCTTGAGGAGGACATCACTTTTGAAAACCTCTTCTTTGCTGGGAGCTATATCGGCACCCGCTTCACTGTATTCATGATCATCATAATTTGAGCGAAGGCCGGCACCTGCCTGAATCAAAACACGGTGACCCTGGGATACAATTGGTTTTACGGAGTGGGGCACAATGGCGACCCGGTTTTCATTGGCAGAGGGCTCGCTGGGGATACCCAGCGTGAAAATTCCTGCTCCCGCATGTAAAGCCACCCGCTCAGGCATGGTCTCCAGGCTAAAGCCGTATTTATGCGTCCACTGCGTCATACGTCGTGATCTTGAAGTTACGAATATTGTCCTGCAACGTACTGATCTCAATCCAGATGCAGGGCATGGTATAATAGGAGGACCCCAGGTCCGGCCATTCGATCATGCAAATATTGCCGGAGGAAAGGTATTCTTCAAATCCAATCTGCTCAAGATCCTGGATTTTTTCGAGACGGTACAGGTCCATGTGATAGAGAATACCCCTGCCCGGAGATTCATACTCCTGCACCAGTGCATACGTAGGACTACTCACAGGCTCCATCACACCCCAGGTTTCACATAGCTGCTTTACGAAAGTGGTTTTACCGGCCCCCAGATCACCGGTCAATAAAAGGATCTTATACCCCTTATCCAAGAGGACTGAAATAGCCTCAGCCACATCCTGTAATTGCTCCATCCGCTCTACCTGTATGTTCATCGTGCAAAATAGGAAGAAGGGAGTAAGGGAGCAAAGGAGCAAGGGAAATGAATATCGAACATGCTTCGACCTTCTTAACTCATCCATGTGCTACAGCTCAGCAACCGGAATGTTGATTTTTGAAGTATTCATTTTGTAAAGCCTGAAAGGCCGGATGAATGCCGAATACAGAACAAGGAATGTTGATTTTTGAAGTATTGATTTTTTAGGCCTGAAAGGCTGAAGGATTAGAGCATAGGGTGTAGCCCTATGACAATGAATATTGAATGGATTCAACAAACTCACCACAAGCAAGGAACAAGAAATGTTGATTTTTGAAGTATTGATTTTTTAGGCCTGTCAATTTTTGAAAGAATAATAACACTTCACAATTCAACACTC
>JANPKZ010000025.1:0-28901 GCA_031426295.1 Saprospiraceae bacterium | reverse complement strand
TCTCCCCTTCCGGATCAGGCTTATGGCCTTTATTTTCCAATGACGATACCTGGATCTGTGTCAACACTTTAGCTGCCTGTGCTCCTCCCATCACAGCGATCTTTGCCGTAGGCCATGCAGCGATAAACCTAGGATCATATGCTTTCCCACACATCGCATAATTTCCTGCGCCATAACTATTGCCCGCAATGATGGCAATTTTCGGAACGGTACTATTCGCAACTGCATTCACCATTTTTGCACCATCCTTAATAATGCCTCCATGTTCGGAGCGTTTGCCTACCATAAATCCTGTCACATCGTGAATGAATATGAGGGGAATTTTCTTTTGATTACAATTCAAAATAAAACGTGTGGCTTTGTCTGCAGAATCTGAATAGATCACACCACCCAACTGCATTTCACCCGTCTTCGTTTTCACCACCTGGCGATCATTCGCTACGATACCTACAGACCATCCATCAATTCGCGCGTACGCACACAGAATAGTTTTACCATATAATTCTTTATACAATATCAGCTCCCCACCATCCACAATTTTCTTCAGCACTTCCACCATGCTGTATGGCTTCGATCCATCAACCGGCATTATTGATAAAATATCATCAGGCTGACCATCCGGATCAATTGTTTTCTCACGATTTAATCCTGCTGTTGCATGCGGACCCATTTTGGAAACCAAATCACGAATCGTCTTTAGGCATGTCTGATCATCCGGCATTTTATAATCTGTCACACCGGATATCTCACTATGAGTAGATGCACCTCCCAATACTTCCTGATCTACATCTTCACCAATCGCAGCTTTGACGAGGTAGGGACCGGCAAGAAAAATAGAACCTGTTCCTTCCACGATCAATGCTTCATCAGACATGATCGGCAGATACGCGCCGCCGGCAACACATGAACCCATGATCGCAGCGATCTGCGGAATCCCCATGGAAGACAATTTTGCATTGTTTCGGAAGATGCGTCCGAAGTGTTCCTTATCTGGAAAGATCTCATCCTGCATGGGAAGAAAAACACCTGCACTATCCACGAGATAAATGATCGGCAATCGATTTTCCATGGCGATCTCCTGTGCCCGCAGATTTTTCTTTCCGGTGATCGGAAACCACGCACCAGCTTTTACAGTAGCATCATTGGCAATAACAACACATGTACGACCTGAGATCTGGCCGATCACTACGACAACACCCCCTGCCGGACAGCCACCTTCATCAGGATACATTTCATATCCTGCAAAAGCACCGATCTCAATAGGTTTGGTTTCAGGATCCAACAACAGGTTGACACGCTCACGGGCGGTGAGCTTACCAAGTTCATGTTGCTTGTCGATTTTTTTCTGGCCACCACCCAGGAAGATCATGTCAAGCTTGCGTTGCATTTGGGCAACCTGCAGCTTCATCGCATCCTCATTTTTATGAGCGTCGAGATTGTAATCCGGCATGTGGTGAAGGTAAGAGAACTAAAAAGAACAGGGAATATCCGCTCCAATTTTACCAGATCCTAAATCTTAATATTCAGCTCCCAGCCAGGTATACAGGCGGAATTGGGTGTCCTCCGGAAGCTGGGCTTTAATCAGATCAACCTGCTCCGTGATCATGGCAGCAGTGCCATTATAGTAGTAGATAAATGAAGTAGCACTCAGGTTTTGTGCTGGAACTGTAACAGCTCCGTTACCAGCAATCCGGAAATGTCCATAATAACCATCAGCGAGATCAGCCTCCTCTGCACTGGCACCAAGCTGTGTCCTTATCAATTCAAGGATCTCACTTTTATCTGTTGGATGATATACTGTACCCCATATCATACCATTGGGTATCCGTTTCATGCGCACATGCGGCACATCCAAACCATATAGTGTATTCATGTCAATCAGGACACCCTCATCATCAATCGTCAAAACACCCGTATTGTGAATGTTCTCGCCAAGATTGACAGAAAGACCATACGTCCCTTTATATGAAGTCAGTGGAATCTTCTGAGAGGCGAGTGCATCTTGTCCAACACATGGCTCAGGAATTTCAAGACTTTGAAGGTGAATCGATATGTCTTCGGAAGTGATAATTGCCTGGTGTTTGTATGAAGTACCGGCACATTGGTTGGGTACAGTACTGGTAAATACAAATCCGAAAGAAGCGCCATTATAGCTCAATGTCTGATCCAGGTTAAGAACGACATCTTCACGAATTCCAATTTCAGGATTCAGGTTTGGATCCTGATCCAGCTGACAACTTAACAGAAGGCAACTCAATATCCACAAAGCACAGCCACTTGATCTCATATGTACTCCAATTAACGGCCTGGTTGGTTTGATGCTGCCTGTACGGCAGGCGAATTATGAAAAAATATATTATAATGAGATTTCCAGATTGGGATGGAGGATGAACTAATCCGTTTGTTAAACGTAAGAAAACGGCTATAGTGTGTAAAGGACTCTTTTGAAAGGAAGTACATATGTCGTGGAAATCGCATAATAACGTATATTTTGAATTTACATTTTTTAAGGTTCGCTTACCTTTCCTGCATATCTCCCACGCCAAAAATGGCTGTAGAGACGGATTGCAATACGTCTCTACAGCCATTTATAATCAAACCTGTAAAGCTGAATCCCTCTATCATTATCTTCATCCACCCCGCATCCAAATTCCCACTCTCAGATCCGGCATACTGAGAGGATCACTTTTAATCAAGTGGACTGAGGTGAATATGTTGAGATATTTTTCAAATACCTTTCCCACAGCAATATTTTCAATTACTTAGCCTTACGTATGAGCACAATCTCAGTCAATCTGACCAGTGATACTGTTACAAAGCCTACTCCAGCCATGCTGGAAGTTATGATGAGTGCAGAAGTTGGAGATGATGTCTTTGGACAGGATCCAACCACAATTCAACTGCAGGAAAAAATGGCTGAAATGTTTGGTCATGAAGACGCGCTCTTTTGCCCATCAGGCACCATGACCAACCAGATTTCCATTAAAGCACAAACGCAACCTCTGGATGAAATTCTTTGTGATGAATTGTCTCACATCTATCGCTATGAACTTGGAGGTTATGGTTTCCATAGTGGTGTGGCAATCCATGTCATGCGGGGTAACAATGGGATCATCACGCCTGACCTCGTGGAGAAAGGTGTAAAGCCCAAAGCAGACTGGAATCCAAATACAAGACTGTTATGCCTCGAGAATTCTGTCAACATGGGTGGAGGTAACTATTACACCCTTGAACAAATACGCCCCATTGTTGCTACCGCAAGAAATCATAATCTGAAAGTGCATCTGGACGGTGCACGTTTATTCAATGTCCTTGTTGAAACAGGTGAGTCAACAAAAGATTACGGGTCACAGTTTGACAGCATCTCCATTTGTCTATCCAAAGGTTTGGGCTGTCCTGTGGGATCAGTTCTGACTGGTACAAAAGAGATGATTGCCATGGCCAGGCGGGTACGAAAAGTGATGGGAGGAGGCATGCGTCAAACGGGCTATCTGGCTGCAGCCGGTATCTATGCGCTGGACCATCATGTACAAAGATTACGCGAGGATCACAAACGTGCGAGGATATGTGGCAAGGTCCTGGAAAATCTATCATGGGTTCGATCAGTAAACCCTGTTTCAACCAATATTGTGATTTTCAAAATAGCGGATCATCTCACTTCTGGCGAGGTAGCCGCAAAACTTGCGGAGAAGAAAATTTTCTGTGCACCCGTAGATAAAGAGACCCTCAGGTGGGTCTTTCATTTCGACATCAATGACGAGATGGTCAATTATGTCGTCGAGACGGCAGCCGGTTTGTACTAAGACCGGCATTTTTTCGGATATTTACCACTGAAAAGCCGGCATAATCTCCCAGTCAAAATGATTTCTATGAGAAAATGTCTATTCCTTCTTTCATTACTCCCCGTTTTTGTTTTCGCTCAGGGCTCATTTAACATGACGCTTTTGGCAAATGAAGACATTCCAAATCTTCCCGTGCGCTCCGGTGCCGAGTATAATGATGTGTGGGGTTATCGCTACCCCAGTGGTGCAGAACTGGCAATCATTGGCGGCATGGAGGACATCTTCTTCTATGATGTTTCTGCACCTGCAAATCCAATATTAGTTTTTACACATCATGTCACCAATCTCAATGGAAATACCAATGGTTCGCTATGGCGTGATTTTAAAACGTTCAAAAACTTTGCATACGCATCAGCTGATGAGGGTGATTCGGGATTAATTATTTTTAATCTTGGGACGTCACCAACAGGGATATCGAAAATTTATCAATCCAATCAGTTTTGGAACAGGGCGCATAACATCTATATCGATATACCCAGTAAACGACTTTACGCAGCAGGTCCGAATACTCAAAGTACCGGTATGATCATACTGGGATTGGATACGATCACCGGTATTCCCAGCCTTTTACGAACCCTCTCTCTCACATCTCTTGGTGGAGGATATGTTCATGATGTCCATGTGCGTGATACAATTGCTTATTGCAGTCATGGATCCCTGCATAAATTGAATATGTACAGCGTCAACAATGTCAATAATATTTTCCCGATAGCATCTGTTGAAAATTACCAGGAAGCAGGATACAATCATTCAAGCTGGGTCAATGCCGATGCGACATTTATGGTGATGGCAGATGAGACGCAGGGCTCAGACTTGAAACTCGTGGATATAGATCCCATGGAAGATATTACAACAGATGATATTCATACATTCTTTTCAGAATTATTAGGTCCCAGTGTTCCCGGAGCAAGCCTGGCACACAATCCTTTCATCCTGGGAGATCTGGCCTACATAGCCTATTATCACGATGGTGTACAGGTATTCGACATTTCTAATCCTCTGAATATTGAACGGGTCGCATGGCTGGATACGTATCCCGACAATACTGATTATCTCGGGTACGAAGGATGCTGGGGTGTATATCCCTATTTGCCATCGGGAATTATTCTTGCTTCCGATCAGAACTATGGTTTATATGTAATGGAGATCACAAACCAATCTTTAGCTATTGACTTTCTTTCATTTGAAGCTGTACGGGAAAATGAAGATGTGAGACTTCACTGGTCTGTAGCTGATGCCTCCTTTGGAAATAAATTTGAAATCAACAGATCCAGTGATGGGGGAAAAACTTTTCAACCAGTCGGAATTGTGAAGCTTGATGAAAATGAAATCAATTATTCCTTCCTTGATAAAAATGTATTTCCACAGCAACGCTATTTATACCGCATAGACTTTGTGGAATTTGATGGAAATCATATCTTATCACCTATCAGGACAATTATTCCATCCAATGCAGCATCATCCATTAAGGTTGTCAATCCTGCGGATAATGCACTGATCATTGATATCCTCAAGCCTATTGAAAATGCGGAGTTCAGGATTTTTAACCTGGATGGAAGAGAAGTATGGTCGAAGGAGATGGCAGAGCCAAAAGCCAGATTAGAATTGAATATTTCCACACTGGTGCCAGGTCAATATGTCTTAACCGTCACCTGGTCAGGTGGTGCCGAAAATATGATGATCCAAAAATGGTAAAATGGTGAAGTAAAAAGGATTGGACAGGTGATTACCAGGCCATATCCTCACCGTCAGAATGTTCGGTGTTGTTGTTGGTATTTTCGCCGTTGTTCTGATTACTTGCTTCCCATTCAGCCTGCTTGCGGTCAAACTCTTCGTAGTCGTAATTTGGCATGAGATCTACCTTCACATGATCCACGACTTCCTGCAATGAGGTTAAGAAACGGTTGAAATCTTCTTTGTACAAAAAGATCTTGTGCCGCTCATAACTGTCTGAATTATGCTTCTTGGTGCTCTCGGTTAACGTAATGTAATAATCCTCACCACGTGTCTTACGAACATCGAAAAAATACGTCCGCCTGCTCCCCGCTTTTACCTTTTTGGAGTAGACATTTTCAAATCTGGAATCGTTAGTCGACATGCCTCAATTATTTATTATACAAATCTAAGTTTATAATTGAAATTTCCTAACAAGGCCAGCCGGTGGTAATTAGCCCACAATATCCTCTTCCTCCAGGTTGGAAATGAGTTGCTGTTGCCAAAGCTCATAGTATAACCCTTGCTGGTTGGTGAGTTCCTCATGAGTACCCTGCTCAACGATGCGCCCCTGGTCGATCACGATCACCTTGTCATATTCCAGGATACCCACGATCCGGTGGGTAATCATGATAGCTGTCTTGTTAGCCAGTTCCCGGTTGAGGAAATCCACGATCATGTGTTCTGTATGCGTGTCTACGGCAGATAGACAATCATCCAGGATGACCAGGTGGGGATGTTTGATCAATGCCCTGGCAATAGATATCCGTTGTTTCTGACCACCTGAAAGTGTAATGCCCCGCTCACCGATCTGTGTCTGAAAACCATCCGGCAGAGAGACAATATCATCATACACGGAGGCATGTTTTGCATACTGCTCAACCTCATGAGCCGTTGACCCGGGAGCACCAAACTTGATATTGGCCTCTATGGTGTCAGAAAACAGGAATACATCCTGGGGCACATACGCAACCTGGTCCCGCAGGGATGTAATATCATAATCCCTGAGCGGAATCCCATCTATCAGGATCTGACCTGAAGTGGGGTCATACATGCGCAGGATCAGGTCAGCGATGGTGGATTTACCGGCGGCTGTTCTGCCGATGATGGCTACTTTCTCACCCGGTCGGATGGTAAAACTGACGTCCTTCAGAGCTTCAATACCTGTGGCTTCATATGTAAATGAAACCTTGTCAAACATCACCTCGCCTAGGATCTCCTCTTTATACGTTCCTGTGCTTTTAACGACTGGAGCCGTATTCATAAATTCATTGATCCGCCCTTGTGAGACATTCGCCTGCTGAACAATAGAAGCAATCCAACCAATGGCAGTTACCGGCCAGGTAAGCATATTGATATAGATGACAAACTCAGCAATATTCCCGGTTGTGACAGAACCTTCGAATACCTGGAGTCCACCTACATAGATGACAATGATTGTACTCAGGCCTATCAGCACCATCATCAGCGGGATAAACATCGCTTCAATGCCGGCAAGGGACATGTTTTTGGTCTTGTAATCTTCACTCTCCTCAGCGAAATGTTTTCCAAATGCTCTCTCCTGTGTATAGGACTTGACGACACGAATACCTGAAAAAATTTCCTGGGCAATACCCGTCAGATGGCTGAGCTTCGCTTGAATTGCCTGGCTACGCTTTTGAACAAACTGGCTGACATAAAAGATTGAAAGCGAAAGAACCGGCAATGGAAGTAAAGAATACAATGTCAGCCTGACATCCACTTTCAGCATTGCATATACCACCATGATAAAAAGCGTCACCAGGTTGATGCCGTATAGCAACGCAGGTCCCAGATACATGCGGACCTTCCCAACGTCTTCTGTGATGCGGGACATCATGTCACCGGTATTGTGCTGGCGGTAAAATGTCTTGTCCAATGCCTGGTAATGATCGTAGATTTCTTTCCGCATATCATACTCGACCAGGCGTGACATGACGATGATTGTCTGCCTCATGAAATACATGAAGACACCCATCACAAGTGCCAGAAGGAAAACGAGTCCGCCGAATTTTAGTAAAGCAATATTGAGAGTCGACTGAATAACTTTTTTGCCTGCATCATTTGCTGCATTGTACAGTTTCAGTTCCTCGAGTACGTAATCTAAAGCCTCACGTATGACCTGGGGTTGCCATGCTCGGAAGTAGTTACCAGCTGCCACAAAAAGGATCCCGAGCAGGAGGTGCCATTTGTATTTGTAAAAAAATTTAGAGAGGACTTTAAGATGTTGCAAACCAGAGCGCTTAGGGTACCGCAAGATAGGGCATGAGGAACAAATGGTTTGCTGTCCTGTTGCGGATATGCTTTAATGAAAACTTAAAGTTCTATTCAAGTTTGCGTAAAGACTCCTGGTACACTCTCAGTTTCCGCCATTCACTTTGAGATGCCATGCTCGCCTGCTTTGCCCAATGGGTGGGATCCAAAGACTTATAAATCCCGCCCGCGTCCGACAGGATCTGATGTAATTGAGTGGGTGGAGTATCGGCCAGTTGTTGCCAGGTTTCAATTCCCTGAGATTCGAGAAGGGCAGCAGTGCGGGGACCAATGCCTACGATCAGGGTCAGATCATCTTCGATCACTTGCCGGCCTAAAAGATTGCTCACATATTCATAGTTGATCCGGGAAGGGGATGCAATGATCTTACGTAGAGGGATAGTCTCTTCCCTCGGTGGCAGGATTTCTTCCTGGATTGTATTCATACGCCGCTCGTATGATTCGATCGTTTGGTTCAGCTCAATGATCGTACTGGTGAGATCCTGTATTTGCCTTTCATGTTCAAATATCCTTATCTGTTGATCGTAGATGTCTTTTGACTGTGAGGTGAATTTGGATCTGTCTGATTGCATTTCCATCTGAAGATGATTTCGAATGGCTTCCAGGTCATCCATTTTCTCTTTGTTTTGTATGGCCTGGTCACGTTCGAGGTCAAGGCTTTTGCTGAGCTTGATGGACTTTTTCTTGTACTCCCCCCAGTAGAGATAACCGAGCAGGATACCCATCAGGACGGACCCAATGACGATAGCACCGGTCTCCGCGATCAGTTCCAGTGTCTGGTTATCAAATATGTTAAGCAACCACATAACGTCAGTTTATCATTACTCAAAAAATAAAAGTGCACAGCGGTTCCGTATCGGATCTGTATGGTTGCGCTGCCCGGTGGTCATTATAATTCGTTCTTCATTCCATCCGCTGCGGATCAAAGCATCCCTGATTACGATCGCCCTTGCGACCGCCACATCAGATGATTCTGCAATTCCCGTACCATCCGCAGTTCCGATGACAAATGCCTGCAATTCACCTTGATTCTTTTTGGAAAGTATCTCCTGTTGTAAGCGGTCAAGAATATTCTCCGGAAGAATAGTAGAGTCTCTGACAGGAAAACAGATCTCGAGTGTATCCCCCAGGTGATGTATCATGCTTTCACCGGGAATAATTGTAAAGCTCACAGCTTCAAAGGGTTTTGACCGTACATCAGCTGTTACCTCTTTCTTCTCGGACATAATCAGCGTTTTCGCGGTATCCAATTGAAAATAATCCATCAGCCTCTCAGCTCTGCGCAACCCGAGGGATCGTTGGTTAGAACCAATTTCTTCTTCATCGAGATAATATCCTCCCGTGATCAGGAGTACACTATCCGATTTTGCATACGCATCGACAACTTTACTCAGGCTGTCAAACCCTGCCCCGGCTATGGGAATATCCGATTTCCATGTGAAAGCCAGGGGGATGGCAAGAAATTCATCAAAGACCGGCCATTTTAATCCTTCCTCAGGGTGGAGTTTAGGATATATCTGATTTGCGTATAACCAATAACAGAAACAAAGCCATCCGGCCAGCAGTGTGAAATATGCCAGATACTTGTGTTTCAACACGCAAGGGAGGTTGTTTCATTACATGAAGGCATAAAACCATGCCAAAAAGGGTTAACAAAAATATTTTCGACGAAAACGGTAACGAAATGTACTGCCCGATACACTAAGGATATCACCTGTTGATACTCTGATGATCGATTTACGGAACAGTCCATTTTTATGGCTTTCATTCATCCTGTTGCTGGCCATTAACGCCTATGGCTATCTAGATTCTCTGTCAGCAGACGTGAGAATCGTTTTGTTCGCAGGAAGCTTCGGATTTGCAATTGCATCATTATTTCAGTTTGCTCCACGCAAACAATTTTGGTCTACCATAACAATCGCTATACTGATTTTTTGTGCCGGTCTTCTGAGGGTAGATGAGTTTGATAAAAATTTATACCCGGATACAGGTATGTCAGCATCCTTGTACATGGAAGGCATGGTGATGGTAAAACAGGTTCTAAAAAATAAAGTGGACGCTGTGACACTCAAATGTCAGCAGGTCTCGCTCGCTGATGCATCAGATTCATTAAAAATATTCCGTGACCGGTTTATCCTGGTTTATATCAAGACAGTTTTTCCCCTTCAGTTTTTTCCGGGTGATCATATTGGCATCCAGGGATATGTCTCGAAGATCAAGGGTCCCATGAATCCGTATGCTTTTGATGCGCAGAAATATTACAACACCATTGGCATCCGTCACACCATGTATTGCACTGCTGAAGATTTGCAAACAGATTTTGAGCCCAATACTTCATTAGCACGCATTACTGCACAATGGCAATCATTCCTTTCATCCATTGTGCGCAATCACACGCGAAATGAAGTTGCACAACTGACCAATGCACTGGTCTGGGGAGATAGATCCGATATGGATGAAGAAGTACGTGATGCATTCGCGGATTCCGGGGCGATGCATGTATTGTCTGTTTCAGGAATGCACGTGGCTATAGTCTACAGTATGTTGCTATTAATTTTTGGACCTCCGGGTACAGGTGGATTTGGTCAGCGAATGATGCGATTTGCGATCTACACGTTCGCCATCATTTTATATGTGGGTTTGTCAGGTGCGGGTCCGGCTGTTGTTCGTGCAGGTCTGATGATCATCTTATTTCTTTTTGGAAAAAGCATGGGATGGAATACGCAGATCTGGAATTTGTTGGGCTTCGCAGCCTTTATGATGTTTTGGTTAAACCCATATATATGGGAAAATCTCGGATTTCAACTTTCTTTTCTCGCCATGGCAGGTATCCTCCTATTCGCAAAACCTGTCATCCGTTTTCTTTCATTTAAAAATAAAATCCTGCACCTGATCTGGGAGATTACGGCCCTATCAATAACAGCACAAATATTTATCCTTCCTGTCCTGCTCGGACAGTTTCATCAATTTCCACTCACATTTATCATCAGCAGCATTGTCGCAATACCCGCATCGTACCTGGTCATGGGAGGTGCGCTGATAAATGTGATTTTCTCTTTTATGGGAATAAATTTCCTGTGGCCGGTTGTCGACTGGACAGGGCATTATTTTATTGTTGTCATGAAATGGATATCAGCAATGAATCCTTTGATGCACTACTCCCTTTCTGTTATCTCAGGAATTCTGATGATGTCAATGGCTGTTCTGTTCTCGTTTGGGATTGTTTTCAAATGGCAATATGGAAAATGGCTTGGGTATGCGTGCGGTCTGTTCCTGCTGGTATCATTGGGATGCAACAGGAGTAAGCAATGGCGCGAAAATGAAATGATTGTGTATCATCTACCGAAAGGACTTTTGATAGATATTATTCAAAATGGGAATTGTATTTCTATTCAGGATGAAAGTGTGACGTATGCCGCAATAGAATTTACGACGCGGGGTTACAGGTGCCATAAGGATATCATTTCCTCAGCCCAAATCAATGTACACCAGGATTTCTCCAGTGAAGGCCTGTGGTATGAAAATTATATTCTACATGTATCAGAAAATAAAATTCTGCTATACACTGAATTTAAGGATGATATACAAGACCAATATTTTGAAAATATTATTATCTGCGGCGGTAAAAACATTTGGTCGGTGAAAGATTTCATTTGTTCCCATTCAACATCCCATTTTATTATTCCTGCTCATCTTGGTAAAAAATTACGGAAACCGGTTTTAAAACATTTGGAGGAAAATAAGATCCCGTATTATGACATTTCATCGAAAGGGTATTTCAAAATTGATTTATGAAAAAGACTTATCATTATACCATTTCGAGAACCGACCGGATATGCCTCGTTTCATTTTGTCTGGTTCTCCTGTCATGGGAACTTATAAAACTGGCTATGCCGTCAACTGAAAAGTATTTTGAATATGTGTCGAAGCCAAGAGAAACAATCAATTATTCAAAAGACAACACTCCATATGAGAAAAAGCCGTACAGGAAAAAATATACTTCATATCCCAAATACCAATGGGCAAAAAAAGAATACATGCCACGTGTTGAAAACGTATTGCCTCCGCCTTCATTGCCTGTTTCCATCATGAAGGCTTCATATGACCAACTTCGCTCTACCGGCTTATCAAGCAAAGTCTCATCTAATATTGTCAAATTCATTTCATCAGGTGGTGTCATTTCTGATACTGCCAGGTTGATGAAAATATATGGCATGGATTCAATTCAATTAATGGCTGCTCTACCCTATCTGGTTTTTGAAAAAAAAGAATTCGAATATGATTCTACTCATTCTAAAAAAACAATTTATTCCAAAAAATCCAACCTAATCATAGACTTAAACCTTGCAACGACAGAAGATCTTGAAGCACTCAACGGTATAGGAATGACACTCGCAGATCGTATTATCAAATTCCGTGAATCACTTGGTGGCTTTTCATCTCCTGAACAATTGAAAGATTGTTACGGTATTGCACCTGAACTTTTCGAAAAACTAAAACCACAGCTGACCGCTTCAGGCACACCCCGCATCGTATTGATCAATGAAGTAGATCTGGCAACATTTTCACACCCATACATCAGTAAAAAACTTGTGCGGATGATCAAGGCATATAAAGATCAGCACGGCCCATTTACAGATGAATCAGAATTGAGAAAAGTGTACCCACCCGATACGGCGTGGTGTAGAAAGATATTACCGTATATCAGTTTTGAGATGGATATTAAAAAATAGAATAATAAAAATGAATATAAGATGTGATTTCATCACATCTTATATTCATTTTTATATTTTCACCACCGCACTATACTTCTCCACAAATGCCTTCATCTCTGCCACCATCTTCGGACTACCGATGGAGATCGTAGCACGCTGATGAAGATCATTGACAGGCAGATCGAGGATACGCTCAAGTTGACATGTCATGGCTACGCCACCAGCCTGCTCGACAATGAATGCCATTGGATTGCATTCATACAGTAAGCGAAGTTTTCCCTTCGGATATTTACGTGTATGCGGATAGAGGAAGATTCCACCCTGGATCATGATCCGGTGGATATCAGACACCATAGATCCGATATAACGAAGACCCAGGTTAAGATCAGAACAATGATCAATATACCTGCGCATCTCAAGATCAAACTTTAAATAATACCCCTGGTTGACTGCATAGTATGCACCATCCTCCGGGATCTTGATGTCTTTGTGTGAGAGACAAAATTCACCGATCGATGGATCCAGTGTAAATCCATTCACGCCATGACCCGTGGTATAGACCAGAATCGTTGATGTGCCATAGAGCACATATCCCGCAGCTACAAGCGCTGAACCGGGTTGAAGAAAATCCTCCAGCGTCGCTGGACCACTCAGATCGGAAATTCTCCGATAGATACTGAAGATCGTACCCACCGATACATTCACATCGATGTTGCTCGATCCATCCAAGGGATCGAAAACAACCACATATTTTGGCATCTTATTCGACACAGGTGGCACAAGCGTGATAGTTTCCATTTCTTCGGAACCAATTGCTGCACATTCACCACTATTGCCAAGACATTCGATCAGCTTATCGTTTGCATAGATGTCAAGCTTCTGCACGAGATCGCCTGACTCATTTTCAGAACCTGCCACACCGAGAATGTTGACAAGGCCTGCTTTATTGACTTCGCGATTGATGATCTTGGCGGCAACACCAATATCCCGTAAGAGATTCGTAAGCTCTCCCGTCGAGCTTGTATATTCTTTTTGCTGACGGAGGATAAATTCATCCAGCGTGATGATTCTGTTGCGATTGGAAAGGTTGGTCATAGTAACTTCAATATAATGTTTTGATCATTAATATCCGCCAAAATATCTTCTCAAAAACCACTCCAGACTCAGTCCTGCCAGGAGAATCAGGCAAAGCCACTTGAGATGGATCAATGGTTTTGTTTGTGTACTGCTATACATCACTGGTTTGATCTGCTCATTACCCAGTATTTTATCCGCTAGTCCTTCAATACCTGCAGGATAGATCATTTCCCCGCCATACTCACCGGCTAACTGACGGAGCAAGCCATGATCAGCGGTCATCTCAAGTGTTTCAAGCTGGATAGGTTGTACCACGAATCTTCCATCATGGGTCAACCGGATACCATTCAATTCAGTAAACGCAGACCAGGAATAACTTCCTTCCGGAAAACGTCCTATACCTAAAGAATAGGAAGCACCTGATGTATTAAACGTATAATCAAACTCATCACCAGCGCTATTCCGGATTTTAATAAATACATCCTGCGTATTGATGAGCTCGTAATTATCATTATAAAGTTCTGCCTGGAAACTGATCTCTTCAAGTTCAGTATACAATCGTTTGGCAGAGGTGACTTTAAATTTTCGTTTGTCAGATTTCGTCGATGCAAACTGGCAAAGCTGCCCTACAAGCTCATGTGTGATTTCTTTTGAACCATTCTGCAATTGATCATACAATTGCCATTTCCAAATACCTTCACCAGCGATGATACATGTACGCACATCATTCGTTTCACCCATCACAATGAGAGGAAACTGCGTATCCACGCGACCAATTCTTTGATACGCTAATACCTGCGCTCCACTGCCCGTGGCATATTCACCATAAGGCGAAACCAATGGAGCAAATGTTGAAATTTTATTTTTCAAATCATCTGTTAATGTAAAAGCTGTAAATCCGGGATTCAGGATCATCGACACATCATTAGGTGTGCGATTTCCTGCGCCCTGCACGCTTAAGAATGGTTGTGCATTGTTGAGTGCATTCAGATCTGTTTGATACCCTGCAACAAATATTTTCGGAATCCCCAGTTTTTGAATTTCACCAATGATACTCTGTACCGGATTTCGAAGTGACGGTAGTTGGTGTAAAACAACGAGATCATACCCTTTCAGTTTTTCAACATTCATCTCATTTGCCATGAGCACATCCACTTCATAATTACGCTGTGCCAGTAAAGCTGATCTCCAAACAGAGAGATCCGGATGTGGACTATTTGCCAACACAAGAACTTTTAGACGTCCATCAATAACTTCCACAAAAAAATCGCGCACGTTATTTACATACGTGACTTCATTGCGTACCTGGGTCAACTGAACCCTATAACGCTGCACACCACTTTGAGTCGCTTCAATAATGGCATCATGCGTTTGGAACCATGGATCACTGTTGATCTGGATGGGTATACGTTCGAGAAGTACATTCTGATCATCCCTGATATGACGGATTTCCAGAGCTGTTGCGGCGCCACTCAATCGCATGGCACTCATATCAACCTGGATAGTAAATTTATCTCCGAGGTATGCGATACTGTTATTGAAAACTTCGCGGATCTGGAGATCAGTTTTTCGAACAGTATCACCCACTGCTACTGTGTAGATCGGAGCTTTCAGATCTAATGGCAGGTATAAGGGATTCCGGCCGCGATTGATCGCACCATCGGAAGCCAGGATCACTGCGCCTACATTTTGACCGCGATATTGATCCTGCAGATAGGTCATCATCTGACCCATGTCGCTTGCCTGGTCATCGTAGACCCATTGATCCACAGTAGCGACCTCTTCACCAAACCCCAATTTCTGGACAACATATTTTTCACCAAGCTTTGTAGCCAGGTTTGTGAAAGCTGTCGCGTATGCCGTAGAGTCACTTTTTGACATTGCTGAACGGATACTGGCTGATTGATCCTGCGCAATGATAATGACCGGAGGTTCGGTCCGTGTTTGGAGCAATTTGAGAAGAGGTGCGAGGAGCAGACTGGCAAGAACTGTAACTACCGTTCCGCGAAGAACAGCCATAAGGGTTCGGAGCCAGGTGGGCTGATCTACGAAGGTTTTATCCTTTCGATAGAGGAGGATTGCGGCAGCAATACCCAGCAAAACACACAATAACAGGTACCAGGACGGGTATTGCCAACTCAGATTCTGCACGCTTTCAGTGGATTGTTGATAAAAATGACCTGTGCTTTAACGTCCGCAAAGATTGAAAAAATATCCTGGAGGGCGGGGAAATGCTCCAGGACTCCCGGTCCAATATTTGAACCTTTCAGTCGTTTTAGGGGTATATTTGACACACCTCCAATTCTCTTTGCGATTGATGAAACGTATTTCCCTTTTCAGAACACTTTTGTTTGTGGCTGGATGCTTTCTTTCCATGAGCCATCTGAATGCCTCGTACATCCTCCTTCCGATGGATGAAAATCAACGTAATCACCTGAAAGCCTACGGGATAACCTATTGGATCCTGGATGCGGGGAAAGAAGCGTACTGGCTTCTTAATTACCGTGGAGGTTCTTTTGCCTTTGAATACAACGAGCTCTTTGAAAAGGAATGTAAGACTCGGGATGTGTCCTACCAGGTCATAACCAATGGTGAATTCGCCAAGATCCGGACAGATATCAGCAATCCGGAAACGAATCAGGAAACCATCAAACTAGAGGTGGCACCCAAGATTGCGGTATATACGCCCGATTTTAATAACCGCGGGGAACGTATCCAACCCTGGGATGATGCCGTAACCCTGGTGCTTACGTATGCTGAGATCCCATATGATAAAATTTATGACCGTGAAGTAATGCAAGGCAAACTGGCAGAATACGACTGGCTCCACCTTCATCATGAAGACTTTACAGGGCAATACGGAAAGTTCTACCGCTCCTTTGGCATGCAGCCCTGGTATAAAGAAAGCCAGCGTCGCCAGGAAGAACTGGCAAAGAGTCTTGGCTTTGAAAAAGTGTCACAGTGTAAACTGGCCGTTGTAAAGGAGATCCGCGAATTTGTAGGTGGTGGTGGCTTTATGTTTGCCATGTGCAGTGCTACAGATTCATATGACATCGCACTGGCTGCGGAAGGTCATGACATTTGTGCAGAGATTTTTGATGGTGACGCAGCGGATCCGGATGCACAATCCAAACTTGATTTTAGCCGGTGTTTTGCGTTCAAAGATTTTACGCTGGTCAACAACCCAATGGAGTATGAATTTTCCACCATCGATCATCGTGATCGCAATGTAATTCCGGAACGAGATTATTTCACCTTGTTTGATTTCTCTGCCAAATGGGATCCCATCCCAACGATGCTGACACAAAATCATACACGTACTGTGAAAGGATTTATGGGTCAGACTACAGCTTTTGATAAAAACTATATTAAATCTGATGTGCTCATCTTAGGTGAAAACAAACCTGAAGATGAAGTGCGTTATATCCATGGCATATTCGGATTTGGTACGTGGACATTTTATGGTGGCCATGATCCTGAAGATTATCGTCATTATGTAACTGATCCGGATACAGACTTAAATCTTCATCCTAATTCACCAGGTTACAGGTTGATCCTGAATAATGTGTTATTCCCTGCTGCGGAGAAAAAGAAGAGAAAAACGTGATTCGATTTACAAATATTTCGGTCCTAAGGACCTATAAATCTCCTTCTCACACTCTCTCAATCTCTCACATTTCTCACTCTCTCACTGTCTCACCTCTCTCACTCTCTTCAGAATTTGTGACATCCCTTCTTTTGTAGATTTCCCATACATTCCCCAATCTCATCCGTTATTGCATTACCTGTTGAAGACTGGCAAAATGGGCATGCATGGATATCCCCAACAGTATCGACATATAAACTCCTGTTCCCTCCAGCGTGGCAGCCCATGCGCCGCTGATGATATCCATGATAACATACAGCAGGAAAATCACTGAACGTATCATCGTAATTCATCGTAATATAAATATCCTCCACGATCAATTCCTGTTCGCGTGAGAGATCAACATTTTTGCCCTTGTAATGACCGACCGCCCTTGGTTCCAGAAATTGGACGAAGGAAACTCCAAGTCGTTTTGCGAGCTCCATATATGTCATGAGATTTTCTTTTGTTACAAAAGCTTTTGTCACGCATAGATTAAGCACCGTCACCAGCCCAGCTGCTATGGCATTCCGAGCACCATCTATCGCTCCTGAATAGGCATTATGAAAACCACGGAACATATTGTGCATCTCAGGGTCAAAATGATCCAGGCTGATCATCACACCTGTCAGACCTGCCTTCTTTAATACATTCGCATTCTCCAGGGTGAGATTGAAACCCGAAGTAAGTACCCAGAATTCACTTTTCTTTTCTGATGTGTGGAGAAGTTCTATGATGTCTTTCATCTTCACCAATGGCTCTCCCCCACTGAGATGGATCTGTGATACACCTTCCAGTTGAAATTTTTGGACAATACTCTTTAATCCTTCAGCGGAAAGATTTTCCCGTTTGTTGAGCGCATCCCATTCATAACAATGATCACATTGCAACGGACATTTATTTGTAATGGCCAAATAAATATTATTGAGCCTGTTTGTTTTGATTCCTAAGGGGTAAACGCGATGTAATTCGGCTTTCAGAAAATCATGAAAAATGCATGAAGGCCAGGCAGGAATGTAAGCGCCCCAGTAATATTTTCCTCCCACCTGCGCGATCTTTTTCACGCGACGGTTGCCAAGGATATATTTCCGGTGAGGATCCATGGCCCTGAACACTTTTATCCACATAATTGGGTTTGGATAATATCGGATGATCAAACCCAAAACTTCAAGCCGGATCAGGAATTCAATAATTTCCTTCCGAAAACCTGAAACGATCCTTTGTGTTGGTTGCGCAATTGATACGGATTTATCTGCACATCGATTACGGGATGTTTGCTGAGGGATGGCGATCCCAATTACATTATTTTCCATCGGTAGCAGTTATCGCACTTTCAAAAAAGTAAGAGTCACCTACAAATGCTGAGTATTGCTCCCTGGAAAATTTCGTAAACGATCCTTTCTTTTTATAAGAGATAAGGGCAAGAAAATCCGGCTTGTTTTGATAATCACGGATATATTCATAATATCCCCTGCTATGGAGGAAAAAGGAATGTTCCACTTCCTGATTTGTTGCAGGAAAATTAAATATTATGTGCGCCTCATTTCCAACATTTGGTTGCACCAGGTATAGAGCATCATTCGCCACAATGTTTTTTGAAACATCCACGCCATTTTCATCGATTGCTGAGGTCGAAGCCACAGGATATAATTGGTTGGGAATGTTTTCAGAAAAATCCATGGCTGCATAATCAAGTTCCCAAAACATGAAACCACTTTCCAGTTTTACTTCAATCTTTTCTCCGGGTATTTCTGATACATCCATTGACATTACCACATCCCGGGACGCCAGTGGACCAATAACCTGGAAATAGTCGACATATGCCCAGTCACCATTTTTCTTGATATAGACTGAAAGTGGAATGTTTTGATCCAGCGCCCATTGATTTATTTTTTGGGCCGGAACATCTTTCTGTTTTTCCGCAAATTCTGTAAAGTATGTACCAAACTGCTCATTGAATTTTCCGTAGACATAATCCAGCCAGTACGAATTTTTAATGTTCAATACCAGTTTCCCGTTTTTTGCGTCAAGAGGTTTTTGAAAAGTCATAGTCAGATTGCTTTTATTCTGATCCTTATTGTTTTCATCATTGAACATGTATTGGTTGCTGTCCATACGCATAACAGCATGCCTGTAGTCACCCACTCTTTCTGAATTCGCCAGGAGAGGAGATACGGGATTGCTGATAGTTTGGACCTCACCATTTTTATCAAGTATTGCCTTCGTACCAGTTGGATGTTCGACGACAATCAGTTCGGCGAGGTTGGTGTATTGTCTTTCTAATAATTCATTTGTAATTTTTAAATCATAAACTCCATCTGAGTGAAATGAAAATGGCAGGGGCATATAATCATCCCGTTCGAGGGAGGAATAGATGGCACCTCCGTACATTTCACCTGTAAATTTGTATCCATTGCCCTCCTTAATGTATACAAATGGGCACGAACTTTTCAACAACAGAGCAATCACGCTTACAATCAAAAAGACTGCGGCAATTACACCGATAGTACCAAAAACATAAGATGCAGTTGTTGCCCCTGATGCAAAATCATATGTTTCGATTTTTTGAATAGCTGACAATGGAATGACAACCTTATCCTGATCACCCTGGGCATATTCAGAGACATAAAAATGAACCTGGTACGTGGGATTTGTAGTCGTCTTAGTCCGGTCATACCTGTTGTTGCCATCAGTCTTTGTTTTAAGATATTGATAATTTTCGGGAGGTAAAGTTTCAAAGACTCCAGACATTGTTTTTTGTTCATCATTCAGTTCCACATTTTTCAGGCGCCATACCTTCTCACCCAGGTGAACGATAAATAATTTAGAGTTACTTTTTATTTCCTTTTCCAACATAGAAATATCTGTTGGTGTTGACACTTTGTAATAGGTACAACCAACGGTGAGATTGATTATGGCTAATAAAAGCAGTGTAGAGATTTGCTTCGCGTATTTTCGAATCGTTATCTTCCTGGCTTCCATGTCGGGAGAACATTCATTATAATATTTCATATTTTTATTATTTTAAAATTTGAATCCAATATTGAAAGTTGCCCTTGCCCGGATTTTTTTAAACCCAGGATAATAATCCCAACCATCAAGATATGTTGATACATATCCGGCTCCGAAGCTGACCGACGTATTTATGTTTTTTGACACCTGGAACAGACAACCATTTTGCAATAAAAAAGCAAGCTCTGTTCTATTTCCATAATACTCGGATCGTTTGCTGTACTCAAAAGATGGTCCTCCAAAATATCTAATACGCCCTTGTCCGAAAGGATACCAGTGATAGCTGATACCCGTGCCGAAATCCTTATTTGCACCCTGCACAATGCGGAAGGTGATGGGAACTTCTACTCCCCACTTTCCAGACTTCCCGAGATACTCATAACCTACTGTCATGGAATTTTGGAAATAATCCAAAACATTAAATGAGATAAAATGACGGCCAAAGTCTTTTGCAAGTGGATCTCTCCTTCTTTGCCTTCCAATCGACAAATAATCGTCAGGAAAAAAAGTTTCTATGAGACCTGTATGGTATATAATCTTGCGTATGTAGGCTTTACTTATTATGTATGTGCTGATATCATTTGAATCATGATAGACATACGCTACCTCAGCCCCTTGCGCATCTATAATCTTTACAAATTGTATTGACCCATCCCACTTGAATAAAGTGTCTTGCGCCTGCATAAAGATTGGGGCGATGGTGAAAAAGAAAATGAGATGATGTTGGTATAGTCGCATATAGAGGGCTGAAACCTTTCAGAAGTAATCTATATGCAATGTATATGGATACCAAAGGCCGTCGCCTACTGATTAATCATGATATAAACAATCTTTGTTAGATTTTGAGGACTATCAAATCTCCACATTTATTACTCCGTCCTGATCAATTGAGGATTCCATTTGCTGAAAGCTCAGCAGGAGTAACTGTTGGCGGCATTTCACCATCCCGGATCTTCTGAATGACAAGTTTTGCTATTGTTTCAGCGTCTTCTTTTGTAGCAAATCCTTTGTTTCCTTCGACCCCGGGTATATTCTTTTGTTCGATATACATTTGGCCATCGATAAAGATTGAATAGCCAAATTGATTCTCAGGAGCTTTGATGACAAAATAGGTCAATTGGGCAGCGGACATTTTCCGGGCAAGGGATTCTTTCTCTTTTTTCAGATTGGCCAACATGGCGTCTGGTAATGCTTCATAAACAAGACTATCTCCTGAAGGATTTGCAAATCTATTTTGGGCAGGTTTTTGAGCACAGCCTGAATACACAAGGATCGAACAGCAAATACATGAAAGTGTAACAAACTTCATAGTTATTAATTAGGTGAATAAATCTATCAAATTTATCTCCAAAACCAACCTGATGAAACAGACACACGGAATCCTCCAGAAGATTGAGAATTAAAATAATTCTGTAATCTTGTCATCTAATGGAAACATACTATCTGCAGGGAAGCGAATACATCGAATTAAATAAGCTGCTCAAGCTTACTCATCTTGTCGAAACGGGAGGTGAAGCTAATATATGTATTGAAAATGGGGAAGTGATCGTAAATGGGGTTGTTGAAACGCGGAAAAGGAATAAACTGCGGGATGGCTATGTAGTAGAGTTTCGGGAACAGAAAATCGTGATTAAAGCCCTTTGAGAACCCAATCAACAGTTAGCCCGATCTGAACACAAGTTCAAAATCCTGGAGATTGCTCATACTTTAGTAATTTCAGGAAATGAAAGGGACTTTAACTCCACTGATTATTTGCATGTCCTCCTGATCAACATCTGATATACAGCTCAGGATCGCAATCTGGAATTTACTTTTAGGTAATCACCATAAAACGAAATAAGAAAGTTGGCAAAATACGTAAGATACAGGAGTAGTATTCCACGCATCCTCCCTGGATCCAAATCCCTTTGCTTCAGAAATGGAAGGAATCGTCGTTTGTCCCAGAAATGATACCCCATCAACAAAAATGGTATAGCCAAATGTACCAACATCAAGTGTGATTACCTCATATGAGATGAGAGCCTTTTCCATTATTTCAGCTCGTTGCTTTTGCAATCTCCATGCTTCGAGTTGTCAAGAATCCAGTTGCTCATAAAGTGGTTTTTCCAAACAGTAATTTTTTGCATGCATCCACAAATGAAAAATGAAAAGGGTCAAGATGGGAAAGGGATACGATGGACGGTTTAATTTATACAGAAGGGACTGCAAGGATCGTAAAAGTTTGTAAGCGCCTGAATTCAGATGTGGGAACGAACAGGATTTTTATTTTGAAAGCTTATACATTGCTAACCCATAAACTGTTAGTTTTCAACTATTAACTTTTAGTTGTTAGTTTTTAGTTTATTGGTGGAGCTGGGGGGAATTGAACCCCCGTCCAGCTAAAGGTTACATCAGCCTTCTACATGCTTATTTGCAGATCGGTTTTAAGACATCACCTGGTACTGCAACAACGCGATGATATCCGATTCCCTTTAATTGTCGGCCGCAGGACAGGACGCCCCCTTGGCTTAATCTGCATAGATGAATGCTAATTGGGTTCTGGCAGATATGAAACCCTTAGCATAAAGGCGCTCTAATTCCTAGAACTAGGCAGCCAATGCGAAACGTGTTTCGCCAATTATTGGTTAATGACCATTTGGTAACGGGGTGAACCATCATGCCCCGGCATGCTTACTGACATAAGACATTTACTGTCGATTCCTGTCAGCCCCATAGTTTCAAAGATCGAATGCCTCCATAACGAAGGAGCCAAAGGTAAAGTTTCCTGACGAGAGCGCGGGGCAAAGAGCTAAGGGCTAAGAACTGGGGCTGGGGTTATGAGTAAAGTCCGAGATGCATGCATATAAGAATAAGCCATGCGAACCATGCCATCCCTGCAAGCCATATCTCAGCCTTCGCCTTAGCCTCATTTTTTATTATTTTACAGCATGAACGATGCCCTCCGCAGCCAGTTTCCAGCCCTGGCACGCACCATAAATGGCCACCAGGTCGTCCACCTAGACGGACCGGCAGGCACCCAGGTTCCTCAATCCGTAATCGATGCCATAGTAGGAGTGTATACACATTCCAATGCCAATACTCATGGACAATTCATTACCTCTCATGAAACTGACCAGCTGATCAGCCACGCACGTCAGCAGGCAGCGACGTTTTTGGGAGCTTACGAGGATGACACCATTTCCTTTGGCGCCAATATGACCAGCCTGAACTTTGTGCTGGCTAATGCCATCGCAAGATCACTCCAGCCAGGAGATGAGATCCTGATCACTCAACTAGATCATGAAGCCAACCGCGGTCCATGGCTCCAGCAACGCAAACATGGAATCATCGTACGCGAGGTCGTTCTTGATGAAGACGGAACATTGGATTATTCAGACCTCGAAAAAAAGATCAACGAACGCACGCGCGTGATCGCCATGGGTCTTGCATCAAATATTTTTGGCACCGTAAATGAAGTTGATCGTGTACGGCAATTGGCATATTCTGTTGGAGCTCTACTTGTAGTTGATGCTGTACATTTTGCACCACACCTTCTTACAGATGTGAAATCAATTGACTGTGATTTCCTGCTTTGCTCCGCATATAAGTTCTATGGACCACATGTAGGGATCCTATATTCAAAATCGGGTGCATTAGACAGACTGGATACAGACCGTCTGCGTGTTCAATTACAACATGCCCCTTATCGCATCGAACGTGGAACATTAAATCATGCTGCACTTGCAGGTGTTTCTGCAGCAGTTGATTTTATCGCATCCATCGGCCACGGTAATACCCTGCGCGAAAAAATTGTGACCGCCATGGGCATTGTCCAGACACATGAACGCACACTAGCTCAGCAACTTTATTTAGGATTGCGGGATATTGATGGCGTGGATATCTATGGACCACCATTAAAAGAAACACAACGCGCTCCTACCCTGGCATTTACGGTCGAAAATCGTCGACCCGAGGAGATATGCAAATTATTAGCTGCTAAAAGTATATGTGCGTGGGATGGACATTTCTATGCCTTGCGTGCCGTTGAGATTATGGGCTTATTGGGCCAGGGTGGAGTGACGCGAGTCGGAATTGCGGTGTATAACACGCCTGGTGAAATAGAATATGTAATTGAAACACTCCAGAAGGCTTTGGAATAAGTGAATTATTGTCGATGGTGTTCGTTACTTCATCGATTTCATTCAGGTAGGCGGGAAAACTAAATTATCTATAGGATAATTCAAAAGTCATGATTTATGAAATCGATTTTCTTATTCCTGTTCGCCACATTTTCAATTGTAAGGTGTACTGCACAACAGGTTGATGTTACTCAACTGATCCATGTTATAGCAGACAAAGAAGTTGCCTATCCCCGATTGTCCAATGATGGAAAGAAGATCCTCTATCAATTGTATCTATAGTATACGCATGAATGGAACTGAGAAAACAAAACTCACCAACTCAGGCGGGAAGGACGACGCCCGTGTTTGCATCGCACGTGATGGCAAAAGTTTTATCTACAATCAGCAACGAGGAAAAACAATTGAGATAAGGCAAATGAATATGTGATCAGTACATAAACTCTGGTCAATTTTTGGTAAGTTTGAATGTATTGCTGTCTGACCCATAAAGTCATGAACCTGAAGATTATCAATCATACTGTCAAACTCCTGGCGGTTATGTATTCGATGGTTATTTCATTAGAACTCACCGCCCAGGCACCTATAATCTCATTCGAACATTTTACCAGTGAACACGGTCTGTCAGGGCCAGTCACACATATCACTCAGGACAATTACGGCTTTCTCTGGCTGGGCACTACCGACGGTCTTAACCGATTTGATGGTGTACATTTTATCGTGTATAGAAATATTCCCGGTGACACACAATCCCTGACCAATAATATCATCAATGATTTGAAGGTAGACGATCAGGGCCGCGTATGGGCTGCAACTAACGGAGGGTTGTGTTATTACGATTATGCAGATGATGCATTTCATCGCATCCATTTTGATGAGACACTTGAATCAATAGACCAGCATCGTGTCCATGCCATAACATTCGGGCAAGAAGGAACCGTATGGTTTGCAACTAAAACACTATTACATACATGGAAAAACAATACCAGTTCTCTTGTTTATCATTTCCCTGATGCTGAAAACTTCACTATCAAATATCTTCATACAGATGACTATAACCGGATATGGTGCGGTTCGAATAATGGTGTATATGTCTACCATCCTGAAAGTAAAATGGTGTTGCATGATTTGGTTTCCACTCCTTTTACCATTAAAAACAATTTAAAGATCACATTACATCCGATCATACCATTCAGACATGATACATTGTTCACCGGCAGCTGGTATGGTGGTCTTCAAAAATTATATATTTCTGATACATCCATCATTTCAATACCAATCGAAGATCCTGCCGAATCGGATCCCAGGAAATATATAATCAAAGGTATCGCTGAAGGCTTACCAGATCAATGGTGGATTGGAAGTTATGGCAATGGCCTGGCGCGGTATGACGCCCGCACCAACAAGTACACAAACCATTTTCATCATGATCCTTCCAATCCAAAAAGTCTGAGTGATGATTACATCAGTGACATCTTTAAAGATAATGCGGGCATTATCTGGATTGGCACATCCAAAGGATTAGATAAATATGATCCACTTACTCAACAATTTGTTTCCGTCCCTCTTCCTGTGCCAAAGGAACAATTTTCAGTTTATCGTATCGCTTCTCATATAGCAGATGACCCACAGGATCCTGACATGCTCTGGATTTGTGTTTCAGGTGTTGGATTGTATCATTACAATACCCAGACCGGAGATTTTAAACTTTATACACATCATACAGGAAAAGAAAGCCATTTACCTGATGACAATGTATATGTCATTTATTTTGATGGTTCCGGCATGGGTTGGCTGGGATGCAGGTCGGGTCTGTTTCAGTTTGACCCTGTAACAAAAAAAGCCACTCCGTTTCAACTCACTTCAAATCCAAATTTAAAAGGTATCCATACCATCTTTGAAGATGGAAATAAAAATATCTGGCTTGCATCCCATTCCACCGGCATTCATAAAATAAACAGAAGTACGAATCAGGTAACTTCTTTTACATACAACCCACAGGGACCAACATCGTTACCTGACAACAGGATTTTCTGCATGATGCAGGATTCGTATGGTAAGATCTGGGTTGGCACACAAAACCGGGGAATGTGTTCGTACGATCCCTCTAGTGGAAAATTTGAATATTTCCTTCATGAACAAAACAACTCATCCTCCATTCCTGACAACGGTGTGTATGATCTCTATCAGGACGCTCAACATAGAATGTGGATTGCGACTGAAAATGGTTTTGCATATATGGATATGGCTACGAAACAAATTCACAATTTCAGCACTAAAGATGGCCTATGTAACAACTCTGTCTTTTCCATAACTCCGGATGAAAACAACTTGCTATGGCTGGCAACTAATAATGGATTGAGTCATTTTGATCCTGTGACTAAAACATTCCGAAATTATTATACAAATGATGGATTGCCCATGAACCGCATAGATGGAGACGTATTTATGAGCGAAGACCATACAATGTATTTCGGAACCACCAGTATGCTGAGTTATTGCAGACCACAAATGATCAAGCGAAACAAACGTGTACCTCCAGTCATCATTACCGATTATTCTGTTCTCGGTAAAAAGGTACCTGTCATGCGGCAAAATGAAACATTAAAAACGATCCACCTGCAACCCAGGGAAAATATGATCACGTTCAATTTTGCGACATTGAATTTTACAAACTCTTTTTTAAATCAATACGCATACAAGCTGGAAGGCTTTGACGAAGATTGGATATATGCAGGTCACATACAATCTGCAACGTACACGAATCTCGATGGAGGTTCTTATGTCTTTATGGTCAGGGGAGCAAATAATGATGGCGTGTGGAATGAAACAGGCACATGTGCATATTTGGTTGTGCATCCTCCCTTCTGGAGAACATGGTGGTTTTACGCACTTTGCACCTTAGCTGTAGCAGGTTTCTTATACTACTTTTATCGGTTGCGTATCAACCAGCTGATGCGCTTACAATCGATCAGGACACGCATTGCACGGGATCTCCATGATGACATAGGGTCCACGCTGAGCAGTATTAATATGATCAGCAGCATGGCGCACAACCAGCCCTCTGCCCGCCAAGCTCCCGAGATTTTTTCTACAATATCTTCTGCCTCCCATCAGGCCATGGAATTGATGAGTGATATTGTGTGGTCAATCAATCCAAAAAATGACCGGATGGAAATGATCATCACCCGCATGCGTCAATACGCTTCTGAAATTCTGGAAGCTGCCCGGATTGAATTTACCCTGACAGTAGATGAACAGATGCATGACATATTTATGCCCCTTGATAAGCGAAAAGACTTTTACCTGATCTTTAAAGAAGCTGTCAATAACCTGGCGAAGTACAGCAAAGCGAAACAGGCACATATACATCTCTCTATGGATCATCATTCAATTCACCTGCATATATCAGATGATGGTGTCGGCTTTAATGTGCAAACCTTATCACAGGGCAATGGTTTAAAAAATATGCAGGCAAGAGCTCAGCAATTAAAAGGAAAGCTGAATATAACCTCCACCCCATCCGTAGGCACTGAGATCGATCTTGTATTTCCGGTATCCCCATGATAATGGGATACGTTATAAGGGATTGAACATTTACTTTTGAAACACGAAAAGAACAGGACAGTATGATGCCCATTGGAATAGTGATCTACGAAGACAATATATTTCTCCGCAATAGCATCTCAGAGCTTGTTAAAAACACACCCCAATTCGAACTCAAAGGCGCATACGAGAATTGCGATCATGTCTCTCTTGACATGGAGACATTGAAGCCAGTCGTGGTCCTGATGGATATCGAGATGCCAGGAACCAATGGCATAAAGGGACTCAGAATCATAAAACAAAGATTCCCGCAAGTGCATGTAATTATGCTGACCGTATTTGAAGACAACGATTCGATCTTCGATGCGATCTGCTCGGGTGCATCAGGATATTTGTTGAAAAAAACCTCGCATGAAAAAATTGTCGATGCCATCAATGATGTGCTGCATGGAGGCGCACCTATAACATCTTCCATCGCACGCAAAGTCCTGGAATTGTTTCCAAAAGCACCTGCTCAGCAAGAAGAAACTCACAAGCTCGCTCCCCGCGAACAGGAAGTCCTGAATCTGCTTGTCACTGGCCACAGCTACAAGATGATTGCCGACAAATGCGGCATTACGCTCGAGACAGTCCGCTCCCACATCAAACGCATCTACGAAAAACTGCAGGTCCATTCCGCCACAGAAGCAGCTGCAAAGACGTTTCACTCAAGACGGTAAAATATTTTTGATTTTTGATTTTGGATTTTGGATTTTAACCCAACCACTTTTGCCATTTACCATTTTTACCGCTTACCACGTTTACCTTTAACATTTTTTACTGCTGTCTCATGGTATAGCTTGACGTCCAAAATGTGGATAACTTTCATAAAAACCACACAAAATGACGTCAGAAGAAAGAAGAATGCGTCGTTTCAGCGAAGAGTTTCGCCGACAACAGGTTCAGCTTATTGAAAGTGGTC
>JANPKZ010000024.1:0-13233 GCA_031426295.1 Saprospiraceae bacterium | reverse complement strand
GAAAATGGGCAGCCATCGCGATCATCCCCGCATTATCTGTGCAATACTGCATGGCAGGAAAATAGAGGTTCCAGTCATAAACTCCGGCAAGTTCAGTTAAACGCTTGCGAAGACCTCCGTTGGCTGCAACACCCCCGGATATCCCAATCTCTCGAATACCATACTTCCTGGCCGCTGATATGATTTTACGTGTTAGGATCTCAACGATCGCATGCTGTATACTGGCACAGATATCAGGAAGATGAAGTGAGATGAACTCAGGATCCTTCTTTACCTCATCCCGAATAAAGTACATGATCGCAGTTTTCAGGCCACTGAAGCTGAAATCAAGATCCGGGATCTGGGGAATTGGAAAAGGGTACACAGGACTTCCTGTTTTCGCCAATGCGTCAATCTGCGGCCCGGCCGGGTAGGCTAGCCCAAGGATTTTACCCGACTTGTCAAATGCCTCACCAGCGGCATCGTCCCGCGTTTGTCCGATGACTTCCATGGTATGCACATCCTTGACCAATACGATCTGGGTATGGCCACCTGAAACGGTAAGATTGAGAAAAGGAAATGAGGGAACCGGTTCATCAATAAAATGGGAAAGCACATGCGCTTTCATATGGTTGACGGAGATAAATGGAACGCCCAGGCTCAATGCCAGTGCTTTCGCAAAACTCAACCCAACGGTCAAAGAGCCTAGTAAACCCGGTCCAGCTGTACATGCCACAGCATCGATTTCCGCTAGCGAAATACCGGCTTTCTCCTGGGCAGCATCCACCACAATCGTGATATTTTCCTGGTGCATGCGGGATGCAACTTCAGGTACAATGCCACCGTATTTTGCGTGGATTGCCTGACTGGCAATGATATTACTCAGCACTTTACCACCCCGGATGACAGCGCACGAAGTGTCATCACAGGAGGATTCAATGGCAAGGATGCATGGATTTTCCTGGTTCACGTCGCAAAAATAGGTCTTTGATCCTCCACGGTCATTACAATCTCAGGAAGGTAATAGTATGCATATCAGATTCTTACCCCTGAAATTATCATTATCATTGTTATCCATTTCTGGCACCTTTTTTGGCCATGTAGAAGTGATCTAATGTCGAATGTTGCCAACCAGCCTGAACTTATAATTACCCTGTCACAAGACAAGGTCAGGCTGAGCCTTGCCGGTAATCCACAAAATGGACTTCAACATCTCGATGCTTCCTATCCCATTCAGGGACTTTTCCGGGAAGAACAAATTTCCCAATCCCTGGACCTTGCATTAACCGAACATCCCACACTTGTAGATCAATTTAATTGTGTTGAGGTCGTCATGCTCGACAGGCCCAATGTATTTATGCCTTCCTGGTACCTGCACAATGGAAAGGCGGGTGACATTGCTTCGCGATATTTGCGGATCAGGGCAGGTGAAATCGTTTCTTCCGAAACATCTGCAAATAGCGTGTTTTGTTACACACTGCCTGCAGTTACGATTGACGTATTGAAGGAGTACTATTCAAATATTGCCTGCACGCACATCACCTCTGTCCTCTGGCACACTTTGTCTAAGCAACCTGCAAGACCTGATAAATCACAAGTGTTGCTTTATCACATCCTGTATGATCAATTGCTGATCAGCATGGCCGTAAAGAATGGCAAATTGATTTTTTCAAAAACATTTAACCTGACAGGGGAAGAAGATCTGACTTATTTCACCATTGCTGTCAGCCGTATGCTCAAACCAAAAGAACAATGTCTTGTAACTTTTGATGATCATAACACAGGATACATCATGCCTGGTGACAAACTTGTCAAAATCGATCAACGTCTTTCTTTTCCATCACTTCAGTCACTCATGACTTCCTTCCGGCCATGCGGATCATAGGTGGCAAATGGAAAGGCCGCCGCATTCAAATCCCAGCAAATAAATGGCCCGTTCGCCCGACGACGGATTTTGCACGTGAAGCATTATTTAATATCCTTGACAACCGTGTGGACTACGATGACATCAGTGCTTTGGATCTCTTTGGAGGTACAGGCATTCATTGTATGGAACTCGCGTCAAGAGGCTGTATGGACATTACCTATGTGGACCGGTACCGTGAAAGCGTCGCGTTCATGAAAAAAACAGCGAAAGAATGGGAAGCACCGATTACTGTTGTCCAAAGTGATGTACTTACCTTTAGTAAGAATGCTGTACGGACATGGGATTATATTTTTGCTGACCCTCCATACGATCTGAAAGGTATTGAAGAGTTTCCGGTCACTTTGCTGGAATCCAATATTCTGCTGCCTTCCGGCCTGTTTGTCTTAGAACATCGCTCCACGATCAGGTTTCAACATCTACCCGGTTTTCGGGAAGAGCGGCAGTACGGTCAAACTGTATTCAGCTTTTTTGGTTCAGGATCGTAACTTTGACCCCCTTATATGACAACAATCATCAACGAAATCGGGAAGATAACTTCAGCAGGCATACTCGCTCTCTACGGAAAGGAGTTAAATCCGGCTGACATCCTGATCACACCGACCAAAAAAGAACATCAGGGAGATTATACTATTGTCACATTCGCACTGGCGAAGCTGACTGGTCAATCACCACCTCAGATTGCGGAAGCATTGGGAGACTATATCAAAGAACATTTCGACATTGTTGATCAAACCGAAGTTATCCAGGGGTTTCTGAATCTTTCATTGTCACCTGCCTACTGGAATGGTGTACTCGAAACGATGCAGAAGGATAAGTACTTCTGGAAACCATTACACACTCCGGAGAAAGTATTAGTTGAATTTTCTTCACCGAATACAAACAAACCACTTCACTTAGGTCACATCAGAAATATTCTGTTAGGCTGGTCAACGTATAAAATCCTTACAGCATGCGGTCATGATGTGACACGTGTGCAGATCATTAATGACAGAGGGATCGCCATCTGCAAGAGTATGGTTGCCTGGGAAAAATACAGTAATGGTATTACTCCTGAAGAAGCCGGATTAAAAGGCGATCATTTTGTGGGTGACTGGTATGTTCGATTTGAAATTGAATTTGCCAGTGAATATGCAGCCTGGCAAAATACACCTGATGCACAACATCTTTTTTTGAATCGAACGAAGCAGGAAGAAACTGAAAAGGAATTTTTCAAAAATTATAAGAATACCTATTTCAATACTATTAGTTCTTTAGGAAAAGAAGCGAGGGAGATGTTGCTGGCTTGGGAATCCGGCGATAACGAGATCCTCAGCCTATGGCGACGTATGAACAATTGGGTATATGAAGGCCTTGACGTGACGTATGCAAGTCTCGGTGTTGAGTTTGACAAGTTGTACTATGAAAGTAAGACGTATCTCTTAGGTAAGGACATTATTGAAAAAGGATTGCTGGAAAATGTTTTTTATCAGAAAGAAGATGGCTCTGTATGGATTGATCTGACAGATGTTGGGCTGGACCATAAATTGTTATTGCGAAAAGACGGGACATCAGTTTACATGACACAGGATGTCGGGACCGTTGAAAAAAGATATGAGGAGATAGGTGCCCGTCGTATGATCTATGTTGTAGCCGATGAGCAGAATTATCATTTCGAGGCATTATTTGCGATCATGAAAAAACTGGGCATGCCGTACGCCGAGGGTTTATTTCATCTGTCGTATGGCATGGTGGAATTGACTGGTGGTGCGAAAATGAAAACCAGGGAAGGTACTGTCGTTGACGCTGATGACCTGATCGAAGACGTGATTGAAGAAGCAGAGATTGCCGCTTCGGAAAGGGAAATGAAAGATTCGGACACGATCCGGAAAATTGCGATGGCGGCATTGAAGTTTTTTATCATCAAAGTGGATCCGAAAAAACGGATGGTCTTTGATCCAAAAGCATCTGTTGATATGCAGGGCCAGACAGGTCCGTATATTCAGAACGCATATGTGCGAATCCTTTCCATTCTGAGAAGAATTGATACTAAGAATGCATCTTACGAAGGGTATGTGCTGAATGATGATGAGAAGATGCTTTTGAATATGCTTGATCAGTGCCGCGACATCATCGATGATGCCGCACGCAACCTGAGTCCTGCATTGATTGCAAATTATACATACGCACTGGCTAAGGAATATCACAGGTACTACCATGATGTAAAAGTTCTGCATGCAGAGTCTGATGAAGCACGTGCTTTCCGTGTCAGGCTGATTGAACTGATTGCTGAAGTACTCCGGAATACCATGGATCTGCTTGGAATTGAGATGCCGGAAAAAATGTAACTAAAACACCTGCATCATAAATTCCGTTTTGTAAAATGCGAATGTTGTTGCCGATCATATAAACACAAATACATTGGAAGAGGAACGTTCACTCAATTTTATTGAGGAGATTATAGAAGAGGATATTTCGAAAGGAAAACATGGTGGCCGGGTGCATACCCGCTTCCCCCCGGAACCTAACGGGTATCTGCATATAGGGCATGCAAAAGCTATCTGTATCAATTTTGAAATGGCAAAGAAATACGGAGGTAAAACGAACCTTCGTTTTGATGATACAAATCCTGCAACAGAAGAAACGGAATATGTCAACGCCATCAAATACGACATCCGGTGGCTTGGTTATGACTGGGACGAGCGTGAATATTATGCTTCCGATTATTTCCCGCAATTATATGAATATGCGCTTGACCTGATCAGGAAAGGCCTTGCCTATGTTGATGATAGTACACCTGATGAGATTGCCGCACAAAAAGGCAGCCCTACAGAGCCTGGCATCGAAAGTCCATATCGTGTAAGATCGATTGATGAAAATCTCGATCTGTTCACACGAATGAAAAATGGTGAGTACCAGGATGGTGCACGCGTATTACGTGTGAAAGTTGATATGTCTTCACCCAATATGCACATGCGGGATCCGGTCATTTATAGGATCAAGCGCCAGCATCATCATCGTACAGGTGATGATTGGGTGATCTATCCGATGTATGATTTTGCTCACGGTCAAAGTGACAGTATTGAAGAGATTACTCATTCATTGTGTTCACTTGAATTCAGGCATCATCGTCCATTGTATGACTGGTTGATCGAACAGCTTGGTATTTTTCCAAGTCGCCAGATTGAGTTTGCCCGGATGAATGTGAATTTTATGATCACATCAAAAAGAAAGCTTCTGCAATTAGTGAACGAAGGTCTGGTCACTGGTTGGGATGATCCGCGCATGCCAACGCTCAGTGGTCTCAGGCGAAAAGGATATCCGCCTGCTGCTATTCGTACATTTTGTGATAAGGTGGGTGTTGCCAAACGTGACAACTGGATTGAAATCGAATTGCTCGAATCCTGTGTACGAAATGAACTGAACCAGACCTCGCTGAGAAGAATGGTTGTACTGGATCCGGTGAAAGTAATTATCACAAACTATCCTGAAGGCCAGACAGAAATGTTGCCTTCTGAAAATAATCCTGAAGATGAATCAACAGGATCACGGGATATCCCATTTAGCCGTGAAATTTATATCGAACGTGAAGACTTTATGCTCGATCCGCCTAAAAAATATTTCCGCCTGGCACCTGGAGCTACAGTGCGTCTCAAAAGTGCATACATCATCACCTGCAATGAAGTAAAGATGAATGAAGCGACTGAAGAGATCGAAGAAATTTATTGCACCTACTATGAAAACTCGAAGAGCGGTTCGGATACCAGTGGTATCAAAGCCAAAGGCACTTTGCATTGGGTAAATGTTGGAACAGCTATTCCAGGCGAGATCCGGATGTATGAAAGATTATTTACTGTAGAAAATCCACTGGAAGAAGGTATGGATTTTATGAGCAAAGTAAATCCGGATTCGATGCGGATCATATCCGATGCTAAGTTTGAACCTGCTTTAGCGGAAGCGAAAGAAGGGGAGAGCTTCCAGTTTGTACGCCATGGATATTTTACACTTGATAAAGACTCAACACCGGGACATCCGATGTTCAATCATACCGTGTCGTTAAAAGAAGGGTGGAGTCCGAAAGAGTAGTTACCAGAAAAAATGATTTCATTGACTGTGAGCGGTCCCTGAGCTTGCCGAAGGGTAGAAAAAGAGCACAGCTCAAACTCTCCGTCCCACTTGATTTTTTTTCCCGGGACTCTACATTAAAATAAGATCATCCTGAAAAAAAATCAAGTGGGACTCACATGGGGGGTTCGTTCCTTTTCTACCCTTCGGCAAGCTCAGGGACCTCCTTTCGAAATGATGATACTTATCATTTGGCTCTGGGTCCTCCTTTCGAAATGATGATACTTATGATTTGACTGCTTAGGATGCTCCTATAAATAAGCGTTTTCCAAATTCAAAACTGAACGAAAACTCCCATACGCATGGGTGCATACGGATCATCATCCATCTTCGGTCCAAAATCAATTGAAAGATCTTCATCCATATCGAAGTCTTTAAGGTGGGCATCTACAAATGCATCAACACCGTTTGCAAGCCAGACCAATGTAAAACCTACGATTGCTTGTTGTTTGGCCGTATTTGCATTATCACGATTGCTTCGTACAGAGGCAGCAGACTGTGTTAAGAGGTCTGCTTCACCTTTAGGTATTTTTACAGGGGGAGCTGAATTGTCAATCTTGGATATATACAAATCACGGCGGAATTGATAAACCTCTGTGTTTCGAACCACCAAATACCCCAACCCGCCTACTGCCGCCCAAACGAACGGTACCCGCAAATAGCTTTTATTATAGATCTGCCCAGCCCCCGGTACCACGAGACTATATAATAGTGCCTTTCCAGGTCGTCCTGCGAATATCGACCCTTTCTTTTCTTTTGATTCGGGTGCATCAATATTCAATGTGTCAATGCTGACGGAATCAGCTACTGCCTGTGATGAAATTGAATTTAAAAAGAACAGACTCATAACAGCAAACACCACCATAGACCTGAACATGGCAGGAAACATGGAGACATAATGCTGAAGAAGTAATTTCATCATGTGGTTTTATCCAGTTCATCGAGGACATCGAGAATGTAATTCAATTCCTTGTCACTCTTAAACGGAATTTTGATTTCACCGCTGCCATCCTGTTTGTAATTGATGACCACAGGTACACCGATCATGGCGCGTAATTGTTGTTGCAAGTGATTTACATCTGCGGATTTACGCGTGTTGTCAGCTGTCTTACCCGATTTTTTATTTGGGCGATCACCTTTGTTCAGATATTGTGCAACTAATTTTTCAGTATCACGAACACTCAGCTCTTTGGAAATAACTTCACCCAATACCATAAGTTGTGCGCTGATGTCTTCCAGACTGGCGATGGCACGTGCATGCCCCATGGAAATTTCATCCTTTCGTAAAGACTGTTGTACTTGTGGTGGCAATTTTAATAAGCGGAGAAAATTGGAAACAGTACTGCGTTGTTTTCCAACACGTGTTGACAATTGTTCGTGTGTGAGCTTACACTCATCGATCAGACGCTGAAGACTGAATGCCATTTCCATTGCATTGAGATCTTCGCGCTGAATGTTTTCAACGATCGCCATTTCCAGCATGCCCTGGTCATTGGCTACACGAATGAATGCCGGTACATTTTTGAGGCCCGCCAGTTTTGCAGCACGCATCCTTCGTTCACCCGCAATCAACTGATAGCTTTTTTCATTTAGCCTGCGCACCGTCAACGGTTGTATGATCCCATGCAGGCGAATGGACTGCGCTAATTCTTCCAGCGCGGCTTCATCAAAATCAGTCCGGGGTTGAAATGGATTTACTTCTATTGCATCGATTGGTATTTCAATCGACTCTTTCGTCAACTCCACCACTTCCTTACCTGTGGGAGCCGTACCCCGCTCTTCTATATTTGTGAGTAAAGCACGTATGCCTTTCCCCATCTGCATTTTGTTAGATTCCTTCGACATATTAGTTAATAACTAAAAACTAAAAACTAAAAGTTGGTTAGAGCAAAGAATTTGAAAAAATTAAAATTTAAAAGACCATACGTGATAATTACTCACAACTCACAACTCACAACTCACAACTCACAACTCCCTGCTCTTTGCTCCTAGCTCCTAGCTCCCTGCCCCTCGCTCCCCTGCTCCCGTGCTCCATTGCTCCTGTGCTCCTGTGCTCCTCTTAAACGTAAAGATCACCATTACTGATTTTCCGGCGCATCATTATTTCTTCTCAAAAATTCCATCGCTAATTGCAGGAAATTCATCGCGCCGGTACTGGTGGCATCATACATGATCACCGGAGCTTTCATACTGGGCGATTCGCTGATTTTGCTGTTGCGATGTATGATCGTCTGGAATACCGGATCCTTGATATTCGTACGCACTTCTTCCAGGATCATGTTGGCAAGCCGCAGGCGACTGTCATACATAGTCATGACAATTCCCTCAATCTCCAGGTTAGGGTTGAGATGGTCCTTCACCAGGGTAATTGTGTTTTTTAATTTCTGTAATCCTTCGAGTGCGTAGATCTCTGTTTGTATCGGAATCAGGACTGAGTCCGCCGCAGTCATCGCATTAACAGTAAGCAAACCCAATGAGGGCATGCAATCAATCAGGATATAGTCAAAATCATCACGGACTTTATCCAGGATCTGTTTAAGTATATATTCCCTTCGCATCCGGGATACGAGTTCCAGTTCGGCTCCAACGAGATCAATATGGGAAGGGATGATAAACAGATTTGGTGTGCTGGTGGGCAGGATAGCATCAGCGGCAGGTATGTTGTTGATGATACAATCATAGGTAGAATACCCTCCGTCAGGAATCACCACACCCAGGCCAGATGTGCAATTCGCCTGGGGGTCGGCATCCACAAGCAGGATCTTTTTTTCAAGTATGGCGAGGCAGGCACCCATGTTGATGACTGTAGTTGTCTTGCCGACACCACCTTTTTGATTTGCTATAGCTATTATTTTCCCCAAAGTCCTTGATTGGCTCCCGCTTTTACCGGCGGGGGGGCAAAAATACGTTTAAAGCCAAAACTATTGCCCAGACTTCTATCTTCGGCCGCAATATCTTATGTTATGATCACCATCATCCAGGCTACAAACCGGTCAGATAGTAATACAGAATACATTTCCAGGCACGTTCAGGACCTGGTATCGGCTGCTTCTTCCGGCCAGGTTGGGTATGTGAGCATGCAGGATATACCACCTGAGATCCTCTTTTGTGATCCGTATGAAGAGTCATCCATGCCCAAAAAGCTCATCGCCATTCAGGACCAGTTTATGATCCCGGCATCCCATTTTATATGGATCATCCCTGAATATAATGGCAGCTTTCCCGGGGTGGTGAAATTATTCATCGACGCATTGTCAGTGCGATCTTATGAAGAGACATTCCCATTTAAAAAATCCGCCATCATCGGGATTACGAGCGGACGCTCAGGTAATATCCGGGGTATGGATCACCTGGCGTCTATTTTAATGCATATGAAATGTATCATCTATCCAAAGCTTTTACCGATCAGCCGTATACTCGAACAGATTGATGAGCAAGGCCATCTGACCAGTGATCAGACCATAAAATCTTTGGATTCTCATGTCAGAGGTTTTCTTTCCTTTTAAAAAAGCAAACAATGTCCTGCTGAATTGAACAATATCACTGCTTTTAAATTAATCTATATGTAGTTCATTCAAAATCAGGTGCTCGGCCTAATTGCCTGGTAGATTGTTGAATGCAATACTTCGACTCAATTCTAAAGATCTAAGGGTTTTACATGACCAGCCGGCATAAGCCGTTAATGTGATACACTGATTTTTAGACTTATTTGTAACGAATTGAAACATAGGGAATAGCCTTCCGTTTTAAGGACATATCGCAGCCAAATGTATGTGCAGCGACTTTTTAATCCTCTTTATTTAAACAATTAAACATGAAGACCGTAAAATTTTTATCATTTCTCATGCTGATGTCACTTGCATGGATCTCCTGCGAAGACAGGACGAAAGTTAAGGTGACAGCTGAGGCTGAGAACACAGAGAACACATTGGAAGATGCGTTTACCGTATCAAGAAATGAGTTTAACTCGACCATTGGTGACCTAAAAGTCAAAATGGACGCACGAATCCAGGAAGTGGAAAAAGACCTGGAAGCTGCAGGCGACGACGCTAAAGCAGAAATCAACATAAAACTTGATGGATTGCGTAAACAGCGTAATGATCTGGATCAACTGGGCAACCGTATCGGAAATGCGACTGCTGAAGGTTGGGCTGATATTGAGCGCGAAGCTGCACAAGTGATCGCTGACATTAAAGTGGCGATCCAATAACTACGCATTGGGTGAGATTGTAATAGTCTTTTTAAAGCCGCCTTTCGGGCGGCTTTTTTTTTGGGTCGAATAAAATTTGGATATTTACGCCCGGATATTTAGTGTTTTTGGTACGAAAGGCTGGAATTCAGGCAAATCCGCTGAAAAAATCAGGTTTTGGAGCACTCCAAACTTAATTTTCTTTGGCCGAACTTTTGCCCTGATTATCAAATTGTTATATTTGTGGTCCTCCCTGTAGCGTAAAAGAAGATTTAGCATGGAATCCGTAGCATTGCCTATGAGTAAAGATGACGACCTTATCAAGAAGATTTTGGACTCCCATGTGAGCAGGGGAGGCTATAGTGAGGTAAAGGCCAATATCGAAGGTTATGATACTCCTACAGCATTGTCCAGCAAAGACAATGAAGACAGGGTCGTTCCTGATATCACTGCTTTTAAGAGAAACGGCAGATGGTATATTGAAGTAGTAAAGAAGGATGGCGAAGTGGAAAAGACTATTTCTAAATGGAAGTTGCTCAGTACGATAGGAAAAGCTAAAGGAGGTGGACTGATATTATTTGCTCCTTCCGGGCATTTTGCTTTCGCAGAACGACTCATTAAAAAACATGATATCCCGGCTCAGATCATTAAAATGGCCTAGACCGGCTATTGATAAAATAAAAAAGGCAGAACCATTGGCTCTGCCTTTTTTATTTGACTTTTAATTATTTGACTCCCAGTCACTTACAGGACTTTCAACAATTCTTCTTCAAGGGTAAAACGTGGATTGACCGCAGCAATTTTACCGTCACGACCGATCAGGAATGTTTTTGGAATTCCCGAAACTCCATACTGTTTTGCTGCCGCTGCATCCCATTTAGTCAGATCACTCACATGATATGGCCATGCCAGTTGATCCTTTTCAATCGCGGCCAGCCAATTCTGTTTGGATTGCTCTATACCAGACTTGAATGCTTCTTCTGTTGGAAACCTTTCTTTGGAACGACTATCAATGCCGTCAAGGGAGACACTAAAGACCGTAAATCCTTTCTCCTTGTATTTATTATAAATTTCTACTACATGCGGGTTTGCTTTCCGGCACGGTCCGCACCAGGATGCCCAGAAATCAAGAAGGACAACTTTGCCCTTAAGATCTGCCAGTGAATAATTTTTTCCATCAGGACTCTTCATCGAAATATCCGGTGCCGGCATACCTACCTGGATCGCCTCTGATGCCCGGCTCTGAGATGCCTGTTGCTCCAGTGAAGTTGCATATGCAGCATAGTCCGCCACATATTCATGACCTGGATAGGATGAGGATAATCGTGCTACAGAAGATTTATGTACATCAAAAAATTCCGGCCGGTTGCCAAACGCACTCATGGCCATCTGCATACCCGCCATCGGGTACTTTGTATTGTTGATATAATCTTTCACATCATCCGCTGTCAATCGACCAGTTGCTAGCAGGTGCATGGCCTGGATAAAATCCTTGGCACTCTCAGAACCCGTCACAGTGATGTCATGTGTGCGCATACCATCGAGCGTACCCTTCACATTGACGCTTGCAGGACTGTCCTCCAGTACAAGGAATAATTTACCAGCGCCGATACGAAGACGATAGATAGCAGGGGTAAGCGGCTCTTCCAGTTTGAGATTAAATCCTCCGCTCGCATCTGAATCAGCTGTTGCTAATACGGTGGTATTATTATTAGGACCCATCTTATCCAGGTACACCTTCATACTCGGTGCATCGGAAATGGTGCCGGAGATGGAAGTCCCTTTCGAACTTAAGGCCGCACAGGATGCCACACTAAGTATGGTGATCAGCAGCAGACCGAATGTTACTTGTTTCATGATTATTATTTTATGATATTATGATTGTTCCAGTATGTCAGATAATGCATTCATATACGAATATTTCCAGGTGGCAATGTTCCCAAAATCAATTCCATCGATGATCATGTGTGATCCGGTTACGGATCCTAAACGACGGAAGCTCGTGCCTTGTTTTGAAAGATATGTCACGCAATTGTCAATGTATTCAGCATCTACCGAAATCACTACACGGCTTTGACTTTCTCCAAACAATGCAATGTCCGCTCTCTCTGCATCAAGTGTCACATTATATCCGTGACGTCCTGCCATCGCACTTTCGGTAAGACAAACAAAAAGTCCTCCTTCAGAAATATCATGCGCACTCTGTATCAAACCTTGTTCGATAAGGCCACTAATGGTTTCATGCAATTGAAACTCAGTATTCAGATCAAAATCAGGACAGGGTGTCAGACGTACTCCGGCAATTTCTCTTGCATACACAGAGCCATTAGCATTAACCGGATCAGCCCCTAAAATGAAGATGGCATCACCTTCTTTTTTAAAAGAAAGAGTAGTCGCATGCTCTGCTTTTTCCACTAAACCCACCATGCCAATAGTTGGTGTGGGAAATACAGGTTCCGTGCGATCTTTCATCACAGATTGATTATAAAAGCTGACATTTCCTCCGGTTACCGGTGTATTAAATTTTCGCGCAGCTTCGCCCATACCTTTAATAGCATTGACAAACTGGTAATAAACTTCAGGATTGTAGGGGTTGCCAAAGTTGAGACAGTTAGTAACTCCCAGTGGAATGCCACCTGAGCAACGGATATTTCTTGCAGCTTCAGAAACTGCGATCATAGTACCTATATACGGATCAGCCTGAACATACGCACTATTACAATCGACTGTTACCGCGAGAGATTTCTCAGAATTTTTTAACCGAACGATTGTTGCATCAGACGGATCATTGGTATTCGTATTGCCGGTACGAACAGTATGATCATATTGTTCGTAGACCCATCGCTTGGATGCTATGTTTGGTGATGAAATTATTTTTTTAGCAATGGAAATCAGTTCTTCTGCTTTTGGTGCCTGAGGATCAAAAGCAACGATATCATTCATGTATTCAGGTCGACGGAATTCACGATCGTAAACAGGAGCACCTCCACCCAATACCAAAGAATGTGCATCGACCTCCGCTACTTTTTCTCCGTAC
>JANPKZ010000023.1:0-4292 GCA_031426295.1 Saprospiraceae bacterium | reverse complement strand
AGCGATGTCCTAATCCTTTTCCAAGATGCGCATCCTCGATGATACCCGGAATATCTGCAATGACAAATGACCTGTTGTCACGATAAGGTACAAAACCAAGATTCGGTGTGAGAGTAGTGAATGCGTAATCTGCAATTTTAGGTTTTGCAGCAGAGACTGATGCGAGTAATGTAGATTTTCCTGCATTGGGAAAACCAACCAGTCCTACATCGGCAAGAATTTTTAATTCAAGAATTCTCCATCCTTCCTGGAGTGGTTCTCCGGGTTGGTGATATTGTGGTGTCTGATTGGTAGGAGATTTGAAATGATTATTGCCCCAGCCACCGCGGCCACCTGGCATTAATACAAACTCCTCACCATCATTGGTGATCTCAAAAATTACTTCGCCCGTTTCTGCATCTTTTGCAACTGTACCAAGTGGAACTTCCAGAATCACATCTTCGCCATCGGATCCCGTTTTTAACTGACCTGTTCCCGGCATCCCGTTCTGGGCCATTACGTGTTTACGATATTTCAGGTGCAGGAGTGTCCACAATTGTGCATTGCCGCGACAGATGACATCACCACCCCGACCACCATCACCGCCATCAGGTCCACCCTTCGCTGAGATCTTATCCCTGTGAAAATGAGACGACCCAGGGCCACCGGCGCCGGACTTGCAATGGATCTTTACGTAATCAACAAAATTTTGTTCAGTAGACATTAGACGTGTAAGCTGTCAATAGCTTCACATAAGGAATGGAAGATATCGTCGATTGTTCCAAGACCCGGTACTTTATGTGCCTTTCCTTTGGCATCATAGTAATCATACAGGATCGCAGTCTTGGTAAGATAAACCTTAAAGCGGGTACGGATGATTTCTTCATCATTGTCATCCGGCCTGCTGCTGTTTTGTCCACGGAGCAGAATCCGCTTGACAATTTCTTCTTCCGGTACATCGAGCATGATCAGAGCATCGATCTGCTGACCCATCATTTCCAACAGACCATCCAGAGCTTCAGCCTGGGGTACAGTCCTGGGAAATCCATCAAAGATGAACCCCTCAGCTTCCCTGTGTGCCAGCATCTTATTGCGCAAAATCCCAATAGTGACTTCATCCGGAACCAGTTCACCACGAGACATATAGTCATTGGCACGTAAACCAAGTTCGGTACCCGCATCCATTTCTGCACGGAAAAGATCACCGGTGGAGATGTGTACCAGGTTGTAATTTTCTACCAGCCTTGCAGCCTGGGTGCCTTTACCACTTCCCGGAGGACCAAACAGGATTAGATTGAGCATGGATAAATCGTCATTTGCTTGAGAAGATTGCTAAGATATATAAAACGGTTAACCGAAGACCGGTTAACCGTTTTACTTATACGGGGATATGTGAGGATGCTTTTGTCTTTGCCCCGCTTAGACTTTACTATCAGCTGCCGTTAGTGAATAATTTGTAGGTCTTGATCTCCCCTTCGCCGATCTGGATACTGATCAGGTAGATACCCGGTGGAAGTCTCAGACCATCAATTTCAAGAGCAACACTGTTAGGTGTTTCCAGTTGATCACGAATCATCTTTCCGGAAGTGTCAAATAACCTGATGTTGACTGGTTCTGTAATGACACTACTGAAGCTTACCAGGATCCGGTCCTTGAAAGGATTGGTCACAAGATTATGAACAATGTTCTCTTCAATATCCCTGCGAACAACAATTGTGGGAGTGTAGAACTCCAGGTGATAATTGATGTCGGGATTATCGTTGATCACTTTAATGCGATAGTAAATGACGTTGCGCAAACTCTGATCTAACCATTGATAGCTTTGAGCAACTGTACTGGTACCAGCTTTAGCATCAAGTCTTGCGATTTCAGTAAATTCAAAACCAGTGAAAGATCTTTCAAGGATAAATTCCTGTGCGTGATATTCTACACCCGTAGTCCAGTTGATCGTAATTTCCTGATCATCTGTATACGTTGCATTAAATACTGTAACTGTTGTTTGTAATTCACCTTCATATTTCGTGACCTGGAAATCATCGATCGCTAAACCTTGTGCTTGGTCATCTTCATTAGATCTGAATAAAAACCTGAACGCAACTTTTGGTTGGCCGACAAGGAAACTGATATCCTTGATGTACTGGATCCATTCAAGCTGAGCATTCGTAAAATAATCTTTGCCTACAGGAAACGCTCCATTAGTGACATTTTGATTGTGATAGTTATACCAGTTCGGATCAGATTTTGATCCAAGTTGTATCCACGAACCACCACTGTCTAATGAATATTCTACCTGGAATCCATCCCTGATATTTTGAACTGCATATTTTGTCCAGAATTTTAATTCATACAGTCCAGGAACACTCAAGTCATATTGTGGTGTGTACAATTCTGCCCTGCCATTATTCTGATATGAGTTGTCATTAATTCCCAGCACCCATGCATTGGCTCCGCTATGTGTTCCGTCTTTGCCTGCTTTGGTAGAGCTTCCTTTTTGAAAAGGAGTACCTGATATATTATTAGCGGCAAAGTGTTCAGGGTGGCTTTCAAAATCACCAGCATATTCTGAACCACCGGCCTGGTAAGGAGCGGGGAGATATGGCAGAATCGTTACAGTCCTTTCTTGTTTTAGATTGGTATCGCCATTAATAATTAGTGAAATGTTATAAACACCCGGCTCATTATACGTATGAGTTAAAGTCTTCTCCCCGGATAATGTACCGTCACCAAGATTCCATGAATAAGATTGAGCATTGACTGAAAAAGATCCATCAAAGGTCAAAGGTTGTCCTTCATATCCAATAGCTTGTGAAACAATTACAGGTGTTGCTACGGAGAAAATTTCAGTAGTCATTAAACCGCGACCATGCGTGGCTGCCAGGACTACTTTATCACTTTCTCTCATGATCAGCATGTCCACGCGCACGAATGGCATTCCGTTAGCTGGGTTTGTAGGTACCCAATGTGTGAGGTCACCATTAATATCATCAGTTGTCCACACACCCACATCAGTTGCGATCATCGCACGATCATGGTCAGCAGGGTCGAAAATGGCCCAGCGTACGGGCACATCAGGGAGATCACCTTCGATTGCAGTCCACTCTGCTCCTGCATTATATGTTACATATAGATTTTCTAAACCTGAACCATAGTTGAACATACTGACAATCATGTGGTCGGATGTCTGCTTATCCATGTAGATGCAAGAAACGCTTGCGTTGCCTGGAAAATCTGCAATTAAGGTGCCGGGCAATAATACTTTTGAAGAGTCATTTGCATTATCAACTCGCAATACCCTACCATCGCCACCTCCGAAGTAAACCCTGTTGCGAACATTTGGATCTACTTTGACAGCACTTACATTCAGACTTTGACCGATGACATCTATTTCTTCTGTAACGCTTGTACGAAGATTCCAACGGAAAAATCCTCCCGTATTAACTTGCCCATATAGGATATTCGATAGATCATCATATCCGGATCGATTGATAAAAGCACCATTGGGGTTTGAACCAAAACCAAATTCCTGGCCTCCATCTAATGACAAACCATAATTTCCAAATTGGGATGACACGATCTGGATATTTGGCTCATTCTGATCGATAAAGCAGAAGACACCATCACCACCCCATACAGATCGGCCGGGTGAAAAACCAGCTTCATCTATTGCCATCGAGTTGTTATCCTGCGTTCCTCCAATTACATATGGAGAACCTGCTTCCGGATGAATAGCTGCGCAATAAAATTGTGTAGTTGCGTAATTGATATTTTTATTCTGAATGGTATTGCCACTATTGTTACTCATCCAGATACCACCGTCATTTCCGTAAAATACACGTCCTGCTTTTTTCTCATCAAAAACAATGTAATGATGATCTACGTGGATCTGGCCTTCTGCGATTGGCTGCCAGCTGATTGCCTGGAAGCTTGATTCAAGCATGCCTACACCACCTGCGATAAGACGTCCGCAATTAGCAGGATCGACCGCAATATCAAGATCATACCACGCTTGTCCGTTTGTAAAATCCTGGCCTGGAAAAACACCTGGTGCCGAACGGGAGATCCAGTTATTTCCACCGTCATTGGACACGAACGTATTTGAAGCTGCATTATTTACAGAACCTAATACATACATCACATCCGGATCTGAGGGACATATGGCAAGTTCTACACGGCTGAGATTTGTTGGAAAACCTGGTTTGATATTTCCAATATTATCCCATAACCCACGATCACCAGTGGCTGATTTAAATACAGAGTTATCATTCGAAGCGTAGAATAGCTGGCTTGTCTCATTCCAATAGATATCATGAATA
>JANPKZ010000022.1:0-13125 GCA_031426295.1 Saprospiraceae bacterium | reverse complement strand
TGGTATCTGCTCCTGTAATGCCATATTTCCTCTGAGCTTGGGAAATGGTCAAGCTTCCAGATTCTATCTCATTCAGAATCTGGCTCTTGAAGGCTTCACTGTACCTAATAATGGGTTTCTTTTTTTGCATTGTTGATCAGTTTAGAAACTGTCAACTTTTTTCAGGACGGGACACCGAATACCTGCTCATTGCTCTTCGCTCCCCGCTCCCTGCCCTCTGCTCCTCTTCCACCTCCGATGCGACCACAGCCATCCCTCCCGATATTCCCTGATATTCTGCTCCAGCAATTTCGCATACGTATCTGTAATTTTTCCGCCTTCCATTTTTGTCGTCCCATCTGAAATGATTTCCATCTTCATTGAATATCCATTTCTGCCACGCGGCATCACATTCAGATATACCACTGGCAACTGATATTTCAACGCAAGGGTTTCAGGTCCTGATACGAATGCTGTGTCCCGGCCAAAAAATTGTGACCAGATGATCCCCTGATCATTCCCCGGATTCTGATCAGAAATCATCAGGATTAAAACCGGTTTCTCACGGATCAGCCTGACCAGGTCAGAGATCCTGCTTACTTCTACCAGATATTCAACTCCCAATTGACGTCTTCGGTGCATCCATTGATCCAACCGCACCGACTTGATTTTCTTATACAAGGCACAAACGTTTCCAGGGTAGGTATGCCCCAGGTAATGACCCGCCCATTCCCAATTCCCAATATGCCCCATGTCAATAATCACACTCTTGCCCTCCTTTAGCCAGCCATCAATTTCAGGAAGCTGGTTGATATCTATTCTTTTGGTTAACAAGCTTTTAGATGGTGTTGCGATCGTTTGGCGAATGATTTTAGCCAGAAACCAATAGAACAGCGTCACTGCCCGAATCTGATCTTTTTGTGAAGAATAGTTAAAGGCCTTACTCAGATTGTCCCTTATTACCTGAAAACGATATCTTGCCGCCCAGCGGAGCAAAAAGAAAAGAATACCATCTATAGTTCTGAGTAAGAAAGGCATGCCCAAAGATATTCGCTCTCCTTGTAGGCGCATGTCGAATCCTCATTCTCATTAACTTTTACATAGAGTGGTACATTATTTGCCGCATTTATTCCTACCAAATGAATTCAAACGGCCAGAAATCGATTAATCTCTTCATTGCTGATGACCATGTATTGTATGTTGATACACTCGTCATAGCGCTTGAATGCCAGGAACTGTTGCCCATAAAAGTCCTTGGTACCGCAGGTAATGGAGAAGATCTGATCAACAGCCTGCGCTCCGTGAGCCCCGATATTCTCCTATTAGACCTGAATATGCCCATTCTTAATGGCCTGGAGACGATTCCACTGGTCATGGAAGAATACCCGAATATCAGTATCATAATCGTAACCAAATACGACGACCCCAAGTTTGTAAAAGAATGCCTCCACATCAGGCGTGTTGCAGGTTATATCCTGAAAACAAGCAGTTTCTCAGAGCTTTTGGAGGGTATCTCAGTCGTATCTGAAGGCCAGTCCTACATCAGTAAGAAGCTGCAGTTATACCCTAAAAATGGCATCGAAGAAGAAGCGTCCACGTTATTTGATGAATCCTTCATGGCGAGGTACAATCTTACTCGAAGGGAACTGGAGATACTGGGAGCTATAGCTCAGGCAAAAAGTAATCTCGAGATTGCCGATAATCTCTTTATCAGCCCACAAACCGTAGGCGCCCACCGCAAAAACATAATGCGAAAACTTAACATTTCATCTATAGCAGGATTAGTTAGGTTTGCGATCGAAAACCAGGTGGGTTGAGAATGTTACAAAATTTCACTTTTTTGTCATAAAGGCTTGAAAATCCAATTTTTAAGTTATTTTTGAGCACCCTCCCACTAAATAATATTGGTTTACCTATTAATTTTTTAAATTGGATCATATTCCATTTTAGAATCCTAATACCTTATTTGACTATGAAAAACAGATAACTCCTATAATCCTGCCAACTTATGAAACTATCGTTTACCCTTTTATTTACCCTCCTATTTACATTGTTGTTCACCAAACCCACGTATGCCGAAGTCGATTGTTACAACGACTACGTCAATCCTGTGGCAATTTGTGATGCACACATAGTTGTAGCGCTGACCAATCTCGGTACAGCCAAACTTTATGCCACAGATATTGATGACGGAAGTTATGACAACTGTTATCTCGTGGAATATAAAGCCAGAAGAATGACTAACGGCTGGTGCCCTTATGGTGTAGCCGACGATACACAATTCAGACCTTACGTAGAATTTTGTTGTGAAGACCTCGGTGGCCCGATCTGGGTGATCCTGAGAGTCGTAGACGCACATGGCAACTGGAATGAATGTATGGCTGAAGTTACAGTCCAGGACAATTCATCTCCACATATGACATGTCCTCCTGACATTACGATTTCATGCTGCTACTGGTTTAGCGAAAGCGCATTGCATGATCCATACAATCACACTTTCGGTACCGTTGTCGTGAATGGTGAACAACCACATGCAATCGTTATTGATGATGATTGTAACACATGGTATGCTCAGCCTCACAACTGGGGATATGATGGTCAGGCAGGTGGTAGTGGTGCATGCGGTGGCAGTTGGGGCAACAATGGCTGGGTTACAATCCCTGAAGTCATTGATTATCGTAACGCATGCGGCGTAGGTGTCATCAAACGTAAATTTTTTGTCGAAGTAGGCAACTGGTCCGACTGGTGCTACCAGACAATCACAGTGAAGAATTATTCATCAAATAATTATTCCATTCACTGGCCTTACGATTATACGGCAGATGCATGTCTTTACACAGAGTATGATGTAGAACCAGAAAATATTCCGCATCCATATGATAAGCCATCAATACCCGGATACAATGGGTATGGAAATTCTTGCAGCCTGTTAGGTATCGCACATGATGACCTTGTCTTCACATTTAATGATGGAGCATGTAAGAAGATCTTACGCGAGTGGACTGTTATTGACTGGTGCGTATATCAGCCAAATAACCCATGGAGCCCGGGCATCTGGAAGCATACGCAAGTCATCAAACTGATGAATGCAACGCCTCCGCATTTCGTTTATGCATGTCCTGAGCACGTGGTAGTAAATGGTTATGAGCCGTATTGCCAGGGCAGGTATACTGAGTCTCCTCATGTGGAAGATGATTGTACTCCAACAGAAGGCCTGAAATGGGACTACAAGATTGACCTTAATAATGATGGTTCTTACAATATTTCTTATGCAGGCGAAGGTGCTCCTACGGTAGATAAAGTACTCCCACTGGGCTGGCACAAGATCTTATGGAATGTTGGTGACGCATGCGGCAATTACACAACGTGCAGCTACAAGATCCATGTGATCGACAAAAAAGCACCATCTCCGATATGTTACTATGGCTTATCTACAGTGGTTATGCCACTGGGTGGTATGGTGACTATATGGGCGAAAGATTTTAATGCATCCAGCTATGATAACTGTACACCTGCACATAAGCTGAAATATTCATTCTCTGCTAATGCATGGGAAGCATCACGCACATTTACATGTGATGATATTGGTACAGTGCCAATTCAAATTTGGGTTCATGATGAATATGGCAACAAAGACTATTGTACCACATTCATCAATATAGATGACAACTCTACCTTCTGCGAAGAAATGAACCAGGTTCAGGGTATCGTCCAGACATCACAGGAAATCCCTGTACCGGAAGCTGAAGCATCCATGTTTAAAATTATGCCTGACCAAAGTTTGGATACAGATATTTCAGAAGATGAATCCAATACACAAGGCAAGTTCATATTAGGTTTTGGTACTACACAGTATGACCGTATGATCAAGCTGAACAGGGATGGCAAACCTTTGGAAGGTATGTCAACACTTGACTTTGTAGCATTGAATCGTCACATCAATGGTTTCCAGCAAATCACGGATCCGTATAAGCTTTATGCAGCAGACCTCGATGGTAATGGCCGTGTAGGTGCTAATGACCTTGCATTATTAAGATCAGCACTATTGGGCGGTTATCAATTGCCGACGTACAAAGGAAATCTTACTTGGCAGTTCTTCGGTGAAACATGTAATGCATCTACGCTTGAAGAGTTGATCAATAGCTGCCATAACGGAGTAGAGATCAGTCACACAGGTACCTTCCCCGCGATTGCTAAATTCAAAGCAGTCAAGATGGGTGATGTCAACGGTGATATGGTCAATACTGCATGGATGATTTCAAAACGTACGAATTCTGAATACCAGGTGCAGGTACGTTTCAATGAATCGAATGGCACATATGATTTTATCGCTTCAAAAGACTTGGAAGTCTATGGTCTTCAGTTATCGATTGCAGCTTCCGATCTGAGTCTGACTGGTGGAGTACTGCCTATGTCTGATAACAGTATCGCAGAGGACAACCAAGGTATCAGCCGCATTAGCTGGGGTCAATCAGAGTCTTTATTGATCCATGCTGGCGAAGTGTTATTTACGCTGGAAAATGTTCCGGGCAATATGTCCATCCAACAAATGTTGACCATTGATGGGGAAAGCCTTTATCCTGAAATTTATACAGCAAACCTGACCAATGAGAAGATTGAACTAGTACCATTCAAATCTGCTGCATCTGAGGTTTCGTATGAATCGAAAGTCACGCCCAATCCATTTACGGAAACTACAACCCTTCAGGTCTCTATACCTGCTGGCCAGGAGTTTACAGTCACCCTGTATGATATCAAAGGAGACGAGTTGTCAAACCGTAAGTATGTTTCATACGACAGCAAAGCTGAGGTTGAAATCGGCAGTGATGTGATCCCGTTACCAGGTGTATACTATTACAGAGTGAAATCCTCCATAGGTGAATTGACCGGTAAATTTGTCCGTCAATAAGGAAATCGACATTTTTAAATATCCCCCAAGCCCCCAGGGAGAAAAACCAATGCAGGGCTCCGGATTCGTCCGGAGCCCTTTTTTTATGTCCCGGTGTAAGCATTCCGGGAGCCGGATAACTTAGTATTAAAGTTTTTTACCATTTTTGCGACGGTTTTACAACCCACACCTCGACTAACCAACCTCTCCCTCTTAATACTGGTACAGTTTTAGCTGATAAGGCTTTGCCGGTGCCAACTTGTCACCTGTAGATATTGCAATTTATATTACTATATTTGCGGCTGATTTGCTTACGCTTAAGTTTTTTTACGTTTTATAATCCGATTACTAATGAGTAAATCCATACTTGGCCTCCTGCTCTTTTTGTTCACCGCAACCATATCCAGAGCCGAACAACCCATTTTTAATATCTCCAGCGCGGATGCGAATCCCGGCGAGACAGTTGAAATCGATTTTCGAGTCGATAATTTCACCAATATCATTAGCGCACAGTTTTCGGTCAACTGGAATCCTGCCGTTCTTGACTTCGTGGCGATCAAAAACCTGAATGGTTCGGTAACTGGTCTTTCACCAGCCAATTTTAATGTCCAGGACTTTATTGACGAGGGAAAATTCACCTTTAGCTGGTTGGAAGCATCTTTAAGCCCAATATCCATCCCGGATGGCTCACTCTTCTTTACAGTAGAATTTACGGTCGCGGGTGGACCATGCGATAACTCTAATGTGGCGATCACCAATGATCCGACAGAAATTGAAGTTTCAGAACCTAATGAAGTATTAGTTGGCCTTCAATCCAATATTGGTAATGTGGAAGTACCCGGATCAGGTTGTATTGAAGATATCCTCCTTGTAGGAAATTCAGTTACAGGTGCCTGTGGAAGCACAACATGTGTACAGTTTACAGTTCAGAACTTTACAGATGTGGGTGCAATTGAATTTTCCCTGGCTTACAACCCTTCAATACTCCAATTCAATCGGATTCAAAACTTTGCGCCGCTGCTTGCCTTTGGTGCCGGCAATACAAATCTGCAGAGCCCTGGAAATATAAGGGTCGTATGGTTCAATGGAAATGCCGAAAATGAAACCCTTCCTGATGGTACGATCCTCTTTGAAGTATGTTTCGATGTCATTGGTACAGGCGGACAATCAAGTGAGATCACTTTTGGAAATAATCCAAACCCGATGTTTTCAGACATCGACGGTAACTTATACCCCACCACGATCATTCCCGCAGAAATAACTGCACAATGTGCACTGGAAGGGTTTGCATTGATTGCTGATACAATGTGTACGAATCCAAATGGAGAAATATGTATCCCAATTAAAGTCAATGACTTTGATGACATCATTGCTTTTGGATTCAGCTTGAATTGGGATTCAACAGTTTTTGAATTTAATCGTCTCGAATGTTTACCCGGTGTTATTCCAGGACTCGATGATAGTTTGTTCGGAACTCCTGATCCGAATCCTGATGTGGATGAGGGTCAGTTGTCAGTTGTTTGGATTGATCTGAGTTTGCAAGGAGTTACAGTTCCCGATTTTTCTACAATTTTCTGTGTATGCTTGACTGCAGTAGGACCAGCAGGATCTTCAACACCCATTACGTTTAGTGGAGACCCCGTGCTTATTGAAGTTCAGGATGCCCAGGATAGCATTATTGTTCCTGCCTTATTACACGGCAGAGGAGAAATTAAGATTAATTGTGACAATCCCTGTTCAATAAGCTTTACAATAAATCCAACGATGCCTGATTGCCCAAGAGAAGCTAATGGCTCACTTGATCTTTCAGTAGACATCGGATCGTGTCCTGGAACTCCTACATATTTATGGTCTTATGAAAACAGAACAACTGAAGATTTATTAAATGTGCCTGCGGGTACGTATTCAGTTACTATCACAGTAGGGACCCAGGTTGTGGTTGCAACAGGAACAATAAGTGATCCTGCACCCCTTGGTGTATCTGGAATTATCACAAACCCTGTTCCAGCAGGAGCTTCTAATGGATCCGTTGTATTAACAGTTACAGGAGGCATGGCGCCATATACGTATCAATGGAGTGTTGCGGGCCAAACAAATAAAGACCTAATAAATATTCCTGCAGGTGTTTATACAGTAACTGTAACAGATGCTAAAGGATGTGAATTTATTCCGAATGCATTTATTGTTGGCGCTGATATTGCTGCGTCAATTAATAATGTAACATGTCCTGGTTTATGTAATGGTTCGATTAATTTATCGCCATCATTTGGTACAGGTCCTTATACCTATTCATGGAACCCTCCTTCAACCGCACAGAATTTATCTAATCTCTGTGCAGGCACATATTGCGTAACAATTACTGCAACTACAGGTGGTTCCAGGGATACTTGCTTCACGATTACACAACCTAATCCATTAATTGTATTTGCGGATATTTCTGATGATCCCGATTCAAATTGCGAAGGCGCAATTGATCTTAATGTGACAGGGGGCATACTACCAATCACATATCAATGGAGTAATGGTGCGACCTCCCAGGATATCATTAATTTATGTGCAAATCAATATTGTGTCACAATAACGTATGGTAGTTCATGCACACTTGACACATGTTTTATAGTTGCTGGTGATGGAATCGGAATCATAATAAACACATTAAACTACGGCAACTTTGAAACTAGCTGCTTTGGAGAATGTGACGGTGAGATTACGACCCAGGTAAGCGGTGGCGCGGCTCCATACACATTCCAGTGGTCTAATAACGGAGGAACAAATCCTGATCGTGATAATCTATGTGCAGGAACATATACAGTAACAGTAACTGATGCAGCTGGCGTCACTTCAGTAGCAACAGAAGTGATCACAAGTCCACCACAGATCAATATTAACGCCACTGAGACCTTCCCTACGAGCAGTTCATCTTCCGATGGGATGATTTCACTTGTTGTCTCCGGAGGTCTTCCAGGATATACCTATCAATGGTCACCAGTTTCAGGCAGCACCGCAGTTCTTACTGCGTTACCCGCTGGCATATACACAGTAACCGTTACAGACAATAATCAATGTACTGAAACTCTTACCATACCATTGTTTGATGAACGATTTGGATGTTACAAAGCTAATTCGATCATCACGCCAAATGATGATGGAAAGAATGATGTCTTCATCATTTTCTGTGCTGAAAGTATAGTCAACCATTTGTCTATTTTCAATCGTCATGGTGGACTAGTGTATGAGACGGATAATTATGTCAACAACTGGACAGGTTTTGATGGTGACGGAGATCCGTTACCGGATGGAGGTTATCATTGGGTATTTGAATATACCGATGGGGGAGGAAGACAGGCAGCACGCGGAACAGTTGTCATATTACGGACAGCAGATTAATCAGGTCAAATTTTATTACCAAAGCAGATTCATCAACTTATAAAGTTGTCATCATGAATAAAGGTTTATACAGCATTATTGCCAGCATCGTACTGGTCATTATAGCACAGATGTCTTTTATCTCTTCTGCACTTGCACAGGAGCCTGGATACTTTAATCATCAATACCTCCAGCCGGTATTGATCAACCCCGGTGCCACTGGTTTTCAGGGGAATCATCAGGTAATGGCTTCGTATAAACACAAATGGTCCAGCTTTCCAGGTGCTCCACGCACCTTTACTGCTCTATACCATGGTTCATTTGCCGATAAAGTAGGCTTAGGTGTACAACTGTTATCAGATAAGATTGGCGTGAATCAATTATTTCATGGCCAGATAAATTATTCGTACCGGTTTAAATTTGATAACGCAGTGATAGGGGTAGGCCTCTCAACAGGAATTCAGAATTATAAGGTTACGGATATCGCTGATGATCCTTTCCTTGATCTGACTGATGAGCTATTGAATGAAGGAATAGATGGGTTCCTATTATTTGATGGATCCGCGGGTATCTATGGAGAGATTAATGAAAAGCTCATTTTCGGTATTTCTTTTCCGAATGTAGTAAAGCAGCGTATTGCGGAAATTTCCGGAGAAGTGAATCTGAAGGATTTACGAACCTTTCCGTATGCCATCCTGGTAGGATATCGTTACGATGTTAAAAATTATAATTTCCAGATAGAACCTTCCATCACGGTTAAAGATCTACGGTATAGTCCATTCCTTGTGGATCTGAATTTGAAGTTCTCGTTCCTGGAAGAACAGTTGATTGGAGGGATTGGATACACGTTAGGTGACAATAGCAGGGCCTCCCTCTTATTAGGCACCCGGATCGACAATCTGAAGTTTTATTACTCCTACGACGTAAGTCTTGGTGATTTCCAGCAACATAATAATGGATCCCATGAACTTTCTCTGGTTTTTACGCTTCCTGAAAGGGCTGCAGTAGCACAATAAGGTATTTTTCAACGTTTTCCCTCCTATAACTTGACAGGCGGATCGGTAATTCGATCATTTAGCCCTTCTTTCTTAGCCTGTTAGCTGTCTATATCTATCCTTATTCAGGATAGATGAATATCAATTGGTAAAAAAGTATTCTGTGTATCTGTCTATAAGTCAACCTCTGACCTATGAGAATAATATGTAATTTAAAAAAAAAATAATGGATTATCATTTCTCATCATTTGTAATCAGTTGATATGTGTGTTTATAAGCATTCACTAAAGTCATAATGTAATAATTACCAACTTCGAACAATCAGGGGGTAAATCATTCATATATCTTTGTCATCTGTGAAAAGTGGATCATGCTTTGGCATGATTATAGCTTTACATAGGAACCTTGGGGAGATTGATAAAGACAAATTATCATCCCGAACCAGCCTGATAGAATGAAAGACCGATACACTCTCGCTCTGGGAGTGGTATCCGTGTCTCACCCAATCTGTTTTAGCTGTCTCGTGATTAAGACTGTCCTACCTCTCGCTCTGAGTATTACATTCAGTTCATTACCTATTCTATTTAACCGATTCAACGTAATCCAAAACTTAATCTCATGAAAAGGACATTTTCTTTTTTTTCTAAAAGGAATGCGCTTTTATGTTTTCTGCTGACAGGACTCTTTTTCCTGTTGGGGAATAACGTGGAGGCGCAGGAACGCGCCAGAGACAATACCAATCCGCATGCTGCGATTGCTAATGACTTTGGCGTTACTGCTTACCCTTTTGGTACATTCGATCGCGAAGATGCAATTGAAGTACTAGAGGGTATTTTAACTTCTATCAAACCGCTGATTGGCCATGGTGCTACGACTGCTCAGATTCGCAAATACAATTATGTAAATGCGGTTCTTACAGATGTTCAGGGGTATTCTATTGCTGTAGAAATCTCTCTGTTGACAAGATTAAAGGAAACCAGAGCAGGAGCTAAAGTTGGTGGGTCAAATACTACGGTAGGAAATCTTCCCGATACGCAGTTTGCAAATCTCTATAACGAGGTCGTAAATGAACTCCAATAATCTATCACAAATCCTAGAACAAATTCTAAACTCATGAATCGAATAAAATTTACAAAATTCAGTCTGTTGACTTTTGTGTTTTCGTGTTGTCTTACATTCGTAATGAATGCTCAGACCACGGTAACATTTAATTCAACTGTAGGTAACATCGTCATTCCTGATAATGCTTACAGTGGCGCCTTTGCTACTATGGCTCAAAAATCAGTAGTGGTTTCTGGCTTACCTGCAGGTTCTACAATAACTAACATTCGTGTTTTAGCTGATTTGGAACACACCTGGATAGGTGATGTTACGATTAAGTTACAGCAACCCGCAGCCGGCCCCATTTTTGGGGTTATGAGTCGTCCGGGTTTGGCCGACGTTGGTGATAATGGTGCTGATTGCTGCGGTAGTAGCTCAGATATTCTTCCAGCTACTGGTCCAATTCCGTTTGACGATGCAGCCGCAACGTCATCAGAAAATATTGGACTTGTTAATCCAATTTCTGCAACACCTGTTCAACCAAGTAAAGGAAGTATCGTATCTCCTTACACTACATTTGCTTCACTTGCAGCATCATTTGCTAATGCAGCTGCTGCTAATGGAACTTGGATTCTCGGCATCGGTGATGCAGCAGGTGGTGACATAGGTCAGTTCACATCATGGACACTTGAAATTACATATTCAGCTCCTGCAGTACCATGCACGCTTGATTGTCCAGATGACATTTTTGTCAATCTTGACCCAGGTGCTTGTGATGCGATCCTTAATTTCAACGATCCAGAACAACTTGGAGATTGTGTATTTCAGGTTCAGGTACCTGGTTCAATTACTCAGAATCTGAACACAACAACAATTGATGATGCGTTAGACTGCTTTGCTGTTCCAACAAGTCAATGGCGCGCTTATGACCTGACCGCAATGGGTGTAGTAGGTTCTTTTACACTACAATCTGTTAAAACTGGTGGCTTTTTCGCCGGTACTGTTCAGGTTTTTGCATATACCTATACTGGTGTTTTGCCATCTGCGACACTCAATACTGCACAAATGACACTGGTAAGCCAGTCCAATGGTACAGCAGTACCAGGATTTGGTACGGTGGACATTGATATGACCACAGACTTTACATTCCCTGCTGGTACTAAATTTGTCATTGAGCAACGTAAGATTGCAGGTGGCCCATTTGCTGTTGCAGGTAACTACGGTGGAGAAACCGCTCCATCTTATATTACGTGTCCGACAGCAGGTATCACCACTCCGACTTCCTATGCGACTTTTGGAGCCGGCTTCATTGCTGTTCTTCAGGTATTAAATGGTCTGGTAACAGAGACTGGTCCTGGTACCATTGTACAGACTTCAGGTTTGCCATCAGGCTCATCTTTCCCGATAGGTGTCACTACACAGTGTTTCAACCTGGTTAATCCTGCTACAGGTGAGATCGTTGATGATTGCTGCTATGATATTACCATTGCTGAGTTTGCTAACCCAACCACAACACTTGCTTGTAATGATAACGTACAGGTATCTGTCAATGAAGAATGCGAAGCATTCGTATCTACTGACATGATTCTTGAAGGTGGTCCGTATGGTTGTTATGATGATTACATCGTAGCAGTTCAGGGCTTTGGTTCAGGTAATGGTGGTGTATTGATCAACAGCTCTGCGATTGGTCAGACATTAACTGTAACAATCACTGATCCTTCAACTGGCAATAGCTGCTGGGGAACAATCAGCGTGGAAGACAAAATTGTACCAGTCATTGAATGCCGCGATATCACGGTATTATGCGGAGAAGAAATTCCTGAAGTTCCTGCTCCTGCTATCGATGGATACCAGACTATTCTCTACTCAGGACTGAATGACCTTCTTGAATTCCCTGCAGTACTTGAATATGAAATGGACTTCACGTACTTACCAAGTACTCCGGTACTGGATGCTGATGTTCGTATCCAAATTGACGATCACACATTCCTTCCTGATGTTAAGATGGAACTGGAAACACCACTAGGCGAAATAATTGAGTTCTTTGATCTGACTGGTTGTACAGGACAGGAGTGGCCGATCAATTGTACGTTCGATGACGAAGGTGGTGTCATTACTCTTTGTATAGATCTGGCTGGTACTGCAGCTACACGTCTTCAGCCATTACTTTTCCCTGGTGTTTCAGGTCCAGCTCTTTTCGAAGCTGATGGTGATGATGCAAGCGGTGTATGGATCGTACGGATTTCAGATATTTTTGCAGCTGATGATGGTCATGTACGTGAAGTAGGTTTGTCACTTCTGGTAAATCTGCCACAGGTTGATCCTACTGACAACTGCGGTGAAGTTGACGTTACATTTACGGAAGATGTATCAGGTGATCCTTGCGAAGGATTATTGATTGTACGTCATTATGTTGCAACAGACGAAAGTGGAAACACGGCAGCATGCGATCAGAACATAACAGTACTTCCATTAGTATTGGATAGCGTTGATTGTCCTGCAGCATTTGTAGGTTCATGCGGTGATGACATCTCTCCTGAAAATACAGGCTGGCCAAATGTAAATGGCAATCCAATCACAGATGATAATAACATCTGTAACATATTTGTAGGTTACTGGGATAAAGAATTGAACGATTGTGGTGAAGGAACGAAAATCGTTCGTACCTGGACAATTCTTGACTGGTGTACACAAACTACACTTGAGTGCGTACAAGTTATCAAACTGACTGACGACGAAGCTCCAATCCTGACTTGCCCATCAAATATCACTGTGGGTACTGACTTCTGGTATTGCTACGCGAACGTTAGCGTTCCACGTCCAACAGTTTTCGATGAGTGCGGATCTTCATTCGTA
>JANPKZ010000021.1:0-7300 GCA_031426295.1 Saprospiraceae bacterium | reverse complement strand
ACATTGAATTTAAGGGTTGAATCTGCGAGTTCAGAATCGTTAACTCTGGGAGCGGATCAAACTATCTTGTTGGGAGATACAGTTTCTCTGACCCCATTATTAAGTTTTACACCGGATAGTTTTTACTGGATCGGTGACCTTACATTACTTGATCCTGATCAATTGAATAATCGGTTTGCGCCACTTGTTGATGTTTCGTACCAGTTATTTGGTATTGATGACAAAGGTTGTATTTATTCTGACGATGTAACTATTCGGGTCCTGCTCAGCAGTGCGATTTATGTGCCGACTGTTTTTTCACCGAATGGGGATGGTGTCAATGACCTGGTGACTCCGATAGCAGATCCTTCTGTGACTGAGGTGGAATATTTTGATATCCTGAGTCGTTGGGGTGAGGTCGTATATAGCAGAACAGATTTTGATCCGCATACGAATGCGGGTTGGGATGGAAGCTTTAATGGTAAGCCTATGATGCCTGCTGTATTTGTATATCGACTGAAGGCGACGAATAAACGCGGGCAGGAGATTACGGAGTATGGAAGTATTACGTTGGTGAAATAAGAGTAAAAAAGGTATTCGGTATTCTGTATTCTGTAAAATGGTATTCGGTATTCTGTATTCGGTATTCTGTATTAGGTAAAGAAGGTGTTCTGTAATCAATTAAATATGGAAATCTATCTGTCAAATCGGAAATTTGACGACACTACGACGTAGGTTAAACCTACGCCGAACATTACAACATTTTTACAATAGATACATCAATTCGTATATCTGCGAGATTCTGCGGGATCTGCGGGAAATAATTCATCTCATGTTTCTGCGAAAATCTGCGAAATCTGCGGGAAATAACTCATCTCATGTTTCTGCGAAAATCTGCGGGAAATAACTTATCTCATGTTTCTGCGAAATTCTGCGGGAAATAACTCATCTCATGTGTTTTCGAAATTCTGCGAAATCTGTGGGGAATAATTAATTCCTTACTCTTCGAAAATGCAGGGGTAAACCCTGCATCTACTTAGTTTTATTTCTTATACCAAATTCCAATACCCTATTTTTGCACAAATTAGATCAATGGGAATAGTAAAAGTGGGCCTGGTCCAGATGAGTTGCAGTGCAGACAAAGCTGCTAACATGGCTAAGGCTAAGGAACGCATCCGCGAAGCAAAAGAGAAAGGCGCACAGATCGTGTGTCTGCAGGAATTATTTACATCCCTGTATTTCTGTGATGAGGAAGACTATGATGCCTTCCTGCTCGCCGAAGCAATACCTGGTCCCTCCACGGAAGAACTTTCTCCACTGGCTGCAGAACTTGGTGTTGTAATCATTGCGTCTTTATTTGAAAAACGTGCACAGGGAATTTATCACAATACAACAGCTGTCCTCGACGCCGATGGTGCTTATCTTGGAAAATACCGGAAGATGCATATCCCTGATGATCCCAATTATTATGAGAAATTTTATTTCACGCCGGGCGACCTGGGATATAAAGTATTCAATACCAGGTATGCCAAAATCGGTGTGCTGATCTGTTGGGATCAATGGTACCCGGAAGCAGCGCGTATCACCTCCTTAATGGGAGCTGAAATTTTATTTTATCCAACCGCCATAGGCTGGTCAACTGCGCAGGATGCCGGCACGAATAAAGAACAATTCGATGCCTGGCAGACGATCCAGCGATCACATTCAGTTGCCAATGGAGTACATGTGGTGAGTGTAAATCGTGTCGGGTATGAGCAGGATGGTAACATGAAATTTTGGGGCGGGTCTTTTGTTTCCAATCCATTTGGTTCCATTCTTTTTCAGGGTTCACATGATCATGAGGAAACGACAGTGGTGGAGATCAATACAGACAAGACAGATCAATACAGGACGCATTGGCCTTTCATGAGGGACCGTCGTATTGATTCTTATCAGCCTATTACGAAACGATATATTGATGAGTGAGATTACACCCGCTGAAGCCGGCTATTATTTTCCTGCTGAATTTGCTTTACATACTGCTACCTGGCTGAGCTGGCCACACAATCCTGACACGTGGCCGGGGAAGATTGCCACTGTTTATAAACCGTATAGTGAGTTTATTAAAATTCTCACTGCGGGCGAATATGTGCATATCAATGTTGCCAATGAAGCGATGGAGTTTGAGGCGAAAGAGACATTATTATTGAATGATGTTTCGCTTGACCGTGTTCGCTTTTTTCATCATCCGACCAATGATGCGTGGTGCCGGGATCATGGACCTGCGTTCCTGATAAATCCTGAAAGCCGTCAACCTAAAGTGATCGTTGACTGGGGTCATAATGCATGGGGTGGAAAATATCCGCCGTATGACCTGGATGATGTGATCCCAACTCTGATCGGAAAAGCCTATGACATACCAGTCTATCATCCGGGCATCATTATGGAAGGTGGCAGTGTGGATTTTAATGGTGCGGGCGCTCTTATCACATCTACTGCATGCCTGCTGAATAAAAATCGCAACCCACATCTGACAAAGATCCAGATCGAACAATACCTGATGGATTTTTATGGCGTCGAACAAATCCTATGGGTTGATGAAGGGATCATCGGTGATGATACAGATGGACACATTGATGATACGGTTCGTTTTTTTAATCGTGATTCTGTAATCACTGTCATCGAACATAACAAACAGGATGAAAATTATTCCTTGCTGAAACACAACCTGAAACAACTGCAGGCGATGCGTCTTGGCAATGATCAGCAATTAAATATTGTAGAGATTCCGATGCCGGATCCGGTGTATTATTCAGATCAGCGATTACCTGCATCGTACGCTAATTTTTATATTTCCAACAAACATGTGATCGTGCCCACATTCCAAAGTAAGCGCGACATTGAAGCATTGGAGATCATTCAAAAGTGTTTTCCTGAACGGCTTGTGGTAGGTATTGATTCTACGGATGTAATCTGGGGATTGGGAAGTTTTCATTGCCTGAGTCAGCAGGAACCGGCGGTGTGAAAGAAAGAGGCTAAGGCGAAGGCTGAGGCGAAGGTTTGATGGTAGAAAAGGCAGCGAGCAAGAATTTAAGAAGTAAATACTATGATGTTACTTCGTCTTTTTCGAATGTATTTGGTTCTGGATATTGATTTGCCAACGTCATGCGTCTTGGATCTGGCATCTTTCATCGGGCATCAAGATTTCAAATCAAAGTGATCCACTCAAAATAAAAAAACCGGCAGTGACGAGCTGCCGGCAGATATGAAATATTAGTATGAAAGTAATTTCTATTGTTTTGAGATCTGGTCGGTGTATCTCTTGTCACCCTGGGTCACTGTAAGTATATAGTTCCCTTGAGGTATAGATTTGAGATCAATATCACGATTGTATGTTCCGGAACTGTTCTCATTGTTTTCACTGAAGACAACCTTTCCATTGATGTCCGTGATGGCCACAGACAATGGACCTGGCTCAAGAGAGAATGATAATGCAAAATTACCATCCGTTGGATTTGGATACATTCTTACATCCTCTAACCTGAGTGAATTTGTATTTAACGTTCCACCGGGATCATCGCTTAGACCCTGTTCAGGTTCTTCTGTAGTGACTACAGGTGCGCAGTCGGTTCTTGCGCGGTGTTCATGACCAGGTAGCTGGGCCCAATCCTTTAGTTCCACTCTTGATTTCATGTTTTTATCCTCGCGGATGTAACGTACTGTTACGACGTCACCGGCGCGGAAGTTAGACAGTGCATTGTGAAGTGTTTCGAAATCAACAATATCGTATTCACCAATCTTTGTGATGACATCGCCGGGTTTGAGACCTGCTGCTTGTGCGCCACCCTGATCGATCAACGCATTGATCCTGCATTCAGAGGTTGTTTCATCAGTGTTAACATAGACACCTAATGCCGCACAATTACTTTTTTGTTCACCCCCACCATATGCCATCGCATGATGACCTCGGTTCATCATTTTATAACACGTTTTTTCCTGTCCGTTTTCACCCTGATTGATGATGATCACCCTGCTGATATTTGGATCCACTTCTACGGCAGGTGCGTTTTCATCCAGTACGCCTTCAATAACTGTATTATCACCTGCGCTGCGGAAAAGAAATAATCGCTCCGCTTTTGGAGCATCAACTTCTGTGACGACATCAACCCTTTGGATGACTTCAGGATTGATGGCCATTTGCTCAAGGATTCTCGCAGGTTCGGTACCTTCTGCTATATACGTTTCTGTAATGGTCTTTCCGGATTCATCTACTTTCTTTGTAGTGATCGTGATGCGTGATGCATTCTTCTCAACAGTAGTAGTGGACTGCGCAAAAGCGGGGAGACTCAACAGTACACAAAAAGCAATAAGTAAACTTGCATGTTTCATAAAAGTTGATGGTTAAGGTTTGAACGGTTTTGGATTCGGTTAGATAAGTTACTGGTAATAACTCTTGATATCAAGTGATGTTACAGCTTATTCGATGGAAAGATGTATCGGGGAGACGAATTACATACTTCCCCTGCTTTTTGTCCGAAACTCCACACGTGAATTACCGGATAGCTCGACACCCTGCTGGGCTTCATACATTCTCAGGTATTTCTGGTGGGTCTCATCATCCATTTTTTTGCCATTGATCTTCAGTTTGTCTGGTGTCAGAATGATCTCAGCGCTTTCTCCCTGATCGATCAATCCTTCTTCCGCCATCATATCGCCAATCGTACCACCATGACGCATGATCTTGTAATGACCCTGGCCAAGGCTTTCTTCCAGCGCTTCAGGAGAAAACCCGTAAGGATGACCTTCACCGATTTCTCTTTCTATCTGTTCTCTAAGGTCATCACTGTCAATGCGATACATCTCGATGTGCTTCTGAAGTTCATCTTGTTGCTCTCGCCCTGCATCTGAATTAAAATTATCATGCCATTCTTCAGCATGTTTTTGCCATTCCTTTCCATGTTCTTTCCATTCTTCCATTTGTTTTTCCCATTCCGGTCCGCTGAATTGCTTGCTATATTCTTCTGCCCACTTTTTCCATTCCTCACCTTGTAACTGGTAGATCTCTGCATTTCTCATCATCTCATCTGCATTTAAGCGCAGGTGATCAAGATCCATATCAAGTCGGTAGTTAAAACCGGCTCCTGGCGCGAGAACAACTGATGAATCTCCATTCTGATCGATAATGATAATTTTCGTTTCGCCATCATCTGAAAACGCATAACCATTCTTACCATTGAACAACCTCATATTTCCCTGACCAAGGGCGCGCTCCATTTCCAGTGCATCCATTTCACCCAATGGTGCTAAGTCTGGCAAAGGTGGCATGGACGGCATTCCAGGCATAGGTGGCATGGCAGGCATCGGTGGCATATCAAAATTGAAACCCATTGGTGCGGGAGTCGCATCCATACTTCCAAATAATTCGTCGATTACTTCAGTATAATCGTCAAAGTCAGCTGGTTCGATTTCTTTACCATCAATTTCCAGTTCTTTGATATCACCATTTTCAACTTCGATACTGATTTCCTGGTCATCTGTTTTTTTATGAATGCGGTATGTTCCTTCAGAAGGAATAGTATCATGACTTGGTATTACCCAATCCATTTTGTCAAGTGTATCGGGTGCAGAAACATTTTTTGAATCAGCCTGTGTGTGGCTTGTCAGTGTGAAAGCAAGAAAACATAAAGAGCAAAGACTCAGCAAGACTGTCTTTTCCATCTGATTGTGATTTTTATAAGGAATGTGAAGAATACGTTGAATTCGTGCCAGCATCGCCCCTTTGTGTGAAGCAAAACCAATGGCGAGGGAAGGCGCATGTCGCTGGACCTGCATTTCTTCTACTGTCATTAAGGCCTTCACATAACTGATCTGGTCCCCGCACCATGACACAGCAAGATCATCTGCGCGGTTTTCTCGCTCTGATCTGACTATGCGAGAAATCCACCAGGTGACCGGATGATAATAGAAGAGCGTTTCAATGAATGACTGGATCAGGTTGGATAAATAATCCCTGCGTACGATGTGTGCCAGCTCATGCGTGAGGATGGCTTCAACTTCCTGCGGTGACAACTGATTGATGATGCCGATTGGAAAAAGGATCAGTGGTTTCAGGTGTCCAATGGTAACAGGTGATTGAACGTGGACAGATTCGGATGCAACAGGTTTTATTTTTAATCGCAAACGCGATACAATTGTATTGAGTGATTCCTGTATTTCTGTTGATTCAAAAGATGACGTACGTAGGTGGCGCACCCAACCCAGGCTGAATGCAAGACGCAACATTAATACGAATACGCCACCGATCCATACAGTTAGCATCATCGGCATCCTCGATTCAAGCCATATGGAAAGTCTGTCGGTCCAGGATGTGGTTTCGCTTTGTGCGAGCCAAAGGATTTGTCCGGTGTATTCGGTCACACTTTTATGCTCAGGCAACATGATGATAAATGTTGACAAACCCGAAAGCACAATCATCCATAATGCAAATGTTGCGATCGTGTAGCGCAGGTGTGCTTTTCTTCCGGGTATCAGGCGTAACGCGATAAAAAGTATCACACCGATAACAGCGATTTGCCAGAGAGAATGAACGAAGGTCCAACCGAGGGCCTTAAACCAAACGGATTGCATCCACTGAAAGCTTAAGTTCATGATGGTTTATTTTTTTCGAGTTGATCAATGAGTGCTTTGATCTCGGCTAATTCATCAGCGGTCGTTTTGTGATTTCCGAGGAGCTGTAGTGCGAGTTTGGACGCAGATCCTTTATAGGCAGCATTTAAAAATCGATCGAGGAGAGCGGACTGGATTTTTCCTTCACGCACTGCTGATGAATAAATATGTGTGCGCTGGGAATCATCACGGCGGAGTAAACCCTTTTCAAACATGATCTGCATGATCTTGAGTGTCGTGGTGTAACCAATGTTTTTATCCTGGTCGCTATTGAGCAGGTCATTGATCTCTCTGACAGTGGAAGGACCATTTTTCCAAAGGATCTGGAGAATCTCCAGTTCTCCGTCCGTGGGTCGTATTTCGTTTACCATATATATGAGTACGAATTGTTTCGTATACAATAATAAGGAGTGGGAGCGAAATAGTACGAATCAATTCGTATTTTAATAAAATCTTAACAGTCGGGCTTGAATGGTATTATGTGAATTATCAGCCTTAATCCTTTGAAAATGAATCAACTATTGAAAATGTGTTTAGAAAAATTTAGACTTAAACCCTGAGGTTTATGGTATAGAAAGTTTAGAAAAGACTTTAGCTAGATTTTTTTCTTCCGAAACGCCCGGTATTTGTTCTTCAAAATGTCAGGTACTTTTTGTTTTAAATACTTCAAAAATCA
>JANPKZ010000020.1:0-3786 GCA_031426295.1 Saprospiraceae bacterium | reverse complement strand
AGCACGCGAATCCGGGCTGCAGCCAATTCAATGGCAAGGGGTAAGCCATCCAGATGTACACATATTTGTGCAATGGCTGATGCATTTTGACGGGTTAATTCAAAAGAAGGATTCAGTGCTTTTGCCCGTTGCATAAAAAGTTGCACCGAGGGTGATTCTTCAATCTTGTGTTTAAATATTTCTGTATCCTGCACATCATCTGACGTATCAGGCAATGACAACATTGGTACAGGGAAAACCTGTTCGCCGGATATGCGAAGAGATTCGCGGCTTGTCACCAGGATATCGAGTCCTTCGCATTCATTCATCATTTCAGAGATAAATGAAGCGGCATCGATAACCTGTTCAAAATTGTCAAGGACTAAGAGAACTTGTTTGTCTGCAAATAATTTAATCAGTAATTGTAAAGGAGGTTGTCCTGCAAGTTCTCCCGGGAATATTGCCTGTACAATGGTGGAAGGTACCAGCGATACATCTGTGATCGATGCCAGCGGAACAAAAAATACACCATCCTTATATACATGATGTAATTGATGGGCTACTTCCAGGGCAAGTCTTGTTTTTCCAATTCCTCCTGTCCCGGTAAGTGTTACAAGGCGTATTTCTTTTTGAAGGAGATATTCCCTTACTTCTTTTATTTCTGAGTCACGCCACAATATTGGAGTTGCAGGAATTGGAATAATGGAATGTTCGCCGATGATTTGGTCAACATGTGTCGATTGTTGAAATCGTTCGGTCAGGAGAAGCGCGAGATCATTTTCTATGATGCTGGCGAGGTCATCGCTATCGGAGAAAAACTTGCATGAGATGCCGGAATTGAGGATCATATCGATCATTTCTTTCAGGCGGTCTGCGCGGTTAGGAGCCGGGCGTTTGATATAGATCAGACGTGGGTGATGTGTCGAGAGTTGGAATTCATCTTCAAGACCGGAGATATTGAGGTTGGGTAAGATCCATCCATATTTTTCTCCGTAGATGCCGATGAAGATCTGGCTCTGGGCGAGGTAGGCACTGTAGACATCTCGTGGTGCGTAAGGCCTTGCGCCCAGCTCGAACATGACGGGCGTGAGATGGAGGTTAGTTATGGCTTTTTTTGCGGCCATCCGTTCGACGGCTAGTTCCTCGAGCGTGGAACTTATAAAAACCCTCAGTCGAACATCGGGGGTATCGATGTGAGGAGTTTTGGCAGAAAGAGTGGTTTCCATTGTTTCGGTATTCAGTACTTGTGGTGAGCTTGTCGAATCCATTCAGTTCAAAAGGTATTCGGTACTTGTGGTGAGCTTGTCGAATCCATTCAGTAAAAGTGGTATTCAGTAAAAAAGGTATTCAGTAAAAAAGGTATTCGGTAAAAAAGGTATTCGGTAAAAAAGGTATTCGGTAAAAAAGGTATTCAGTAAAAAAGGTATTCGGTAAAAAAGGTATTCGGTATTCGGTATTCAGTAAAAACGGTATTCAGTAAAAAAAGTATTCAGTAAAAAAGGTATACTCATTTTTATCACTTACCATTTTTACTACTTACTACTTTTACACATTTTCCGAATACCTTTTACCACTTTTACTGAATACCGAATACCGAATACCACTTTTACCACTTTTACAATTTTTACAGAATACAGAATACCGAACACCTAAACCCGGATCGTAGACATACCTCCATCCAGGTGAAAGACCTGACCGGTGATCCATCCTGATTTTTCTGAGAGTAAAAATTCCGTGAGGTGTGCGGCATCGGAGGGTGTGCCTAATTTTTTGAGGGGATGCCGCTGTGCATTAGCTTCTCTTTTTACATCGGTATTAAGTAACGAAGCAGCTAATGGCGTGTCAGTTAATGAAAGAGCAATACAATTCACACGGATCTTTGGTGCGAGCTCAGCGGCCAGGGCTTTTGTCAGGCCTTCAACGGCACCTTTCGAAGCAGAAACCTGTGTATGAAAAGCAAATCCGGTTTGTACGGCAACAGTAGAATACAAGATGATTGAAGGATGAGATGATTTTTTCAATTTGGGCAAAACCAGCTGAAGAACTTTTATAGCACCGATCACCTGCAGACGATAATCATTTTCAAAATCAAGAGGTTTGATACGCTCGAAAGGTCTGAGGTTGATGCTGCCGGGACAATACACCACACCATCTAAGGTATCAGGGAGAAAATCAAGATCGAAGTTATCATCAAGCACATTCAATTTATGATATGCGATGTGATCATCCGCAGATGCCATCTCATGCAAATGATATGTAGCGTAGACCTGATGGTTGTCTGCTGCTAATTGATGCGTAACCTGGTTACCGATTCCGGATGAGCCACCTATGACAAGAAAATGAGACATCAAAAAGATTTATTTTTTAACGACACTGTTTACCTCGATCCAAATTCCATCAGGGTCCTGGAAGAAAACTTGTTTGATCCCATCGGTCCGGATATTTACTTTCTGTGGAAGTCCCGGCCAATCAGAATACGGGATATTCATTTTTACGAGCCGTGATACCATATCATCAAAATGAGCCGTTTTTAACGCGAGATGCATTGCTTTATTTAATATAATCGGTTCTTTGATAATCGAGATCAGATGAAGTTCCATACCGGGTCCCATGGAAAACCAACGTATGCCTTCAATTTTAGTTTTGTTAGTAATTTCTATAAGCTGCAGGACATCTTTATAAAAGGCAGCTGATCGATCGACATCTGTAACTGAAAGTGCCATGTGATCAAATGTAATTTCTGATGGCGGTAGATCCTGTCCCATGATCTTTTCAGAGAGGAAAAGGAGGAGTAACAAAAAAAGATAATTCTTCATAAGTTGGCTGGTTAGCAATTTACTCAGACGCTCCAGTAAGACATGCTGCCCGTAGCATCTGCATGTAATTTAAACCTTTTTGGTTAGCGAAATCTATATTGCGTTGTGGAATTTCTTCTGTATTTGGATAGTGCTCGATAGCGCGCGTTACGCTGTCTTCACGCAGGATATGGACCATGGGGTAGGGGGATCGGTTTGTATAATTTGCAGGATCATCATCTGTTGAACCTGCAAATAAATAATCAGGATGGAAGCTTGCCACCTGGTAGATGCCATCATAGCCTTTCTGACTATTTAGCGCTTCAGCAAATCCGATGAGGTCGAGGTATTTCTCAAAATTTTCAAATTGGTTTGGCAAGATGATCAGTGTGGTTTCGATGTCCTGATGTGTATTGAGATATTGGAGTTCCTCCATGAATCGTTCCAGTGTTGTTTCAGTGGTGGCTTCCTGAAGGACTATGTACCGGATGGTTTTCATCTGCATGGCCTTGGCTGCAAAGGGGCAGAAATTGCATCCGATGACGACGGTGGTGATCCAGGATTTGGTTTGGGAGATGATGGATTCGTCGGTCAAGAGATGATGGGTAGGGATGGTGGACGTATGACGCGGGCGTTGTTAAAGGTATTGATTGGGATTGATAGAAGCTGGTTGATTGAGGAATTTTAGGAGTAATATTTAGAAAAAATTGGACTTGAAAAAAATACTGGGAATTAATGTTATTGATTTGAAATGCAGTAGTCTAAACATTATAATAATTTTTAATACTGTAGTATATTCACAATTTACTTTACCAAATATTATTTGGCCTTTTTTAATGCCGTAATTACTCCATCTAATCACCTCCACTGAATATGCTGACCATGTCAAGTCCGCACATCAATATCATTTAATATCTCTTCTCATTCACATAATCCCTGCTCATCTTCAGACTTTCAAACATATCTCTCGTACCACTATCCTGCTCGACAAACCAACACTCCAATCCTGCCT
>JANPKZ010000019.1:0-4708 GCA_031426295.1 Saprospiraceae bacterium | reverse complement strand
GCTTCATAGAAATGCAGGCTTTGGCTAAGCATGAGGCTTTCACGCAAATAGTTTTTTGCATCAGCATTACGCTCCATTACTTCTGACAGGGCAAAACCCGCAAGAGATATGATCATTGAAAATTCATTTTCCTCCGAACGTGCTATATCGAGACTTTGCTGATAGTATTTTTTGGCTGGGACGGTAAGACCCTGGTAGATCGAATTGCGTCCTAATGCACTCAGCACAAGACTTACACCAGTCTTAGAACCGCAGGCAATAAAGCGCTCATAGCTGATCTTTAGGATCTGCTCTGCCAGCGCATATTCCTTCATTATTGTTTTTACAACTCCTGTGATCAATGTCGCTGTGGCGATGAGTTCATCATCATCTTGTCCCATGATCAGGTCATGATATTTAAACAGGGTGTCATTAAACGTGCCAAAATCACGTTGTAAAAATGACATGGCGCCAACATTCGTAGCCAATAATGAAAATGTATGATCATCCAGCGCCTGTGGTTCATCCTTTTGGATCTCCCACACTTTTCGCAGCCAGGTATACCCTTCTTTCGTGTGGGCATTGACCCACCAGAACAACCAAAGACTCCATGCGATCGTAGTGACTTTTTTCACATCTTTTTTCTCCATCAGGAATTCCAATGCAAGACGAATGTTGGTATGTTCTTTTTCAAGATACTTCAACAGATCAGATTGATATATTTGGTTTTTCTGATTTTTTACTTCGAGTAAGGAATGATAATAAAAATCCGCCTGGTGTTGGCGGTATGTATCATATAATCCACGTTCTTTTAGCTTCTCCTGTGCAAACTCACGCACACTTTCAAGCATCTGATATCGCATCATAGTTTCATCATCCTGCTTCATCAACAGGCTCTTATTGATCAGCGAACCAAGGATGGTGTAAACATCATCTCCATCGGGTGTCTGCATGGCTTCGATTGCCTGCATGACACTACCGGCGCTGTATAAACTAATCCTCAGCAACAAGTCCTGTTCTGCAGGAGAAAGCAATTCATAGCTCCAGTCAATAGTATTATGAATTGTTTTCTGCCGTTCCGGAATATCGCGGAAGCTGCCCTTCAATACATCAAAACTTTTTTCAAGACGTTGGTACAACATCGCCGGGCTGAATAAATTGATTTGTCCGGCAGCAAGCTCTATTGCCAGGGGTAATCCTTCCAGCCTACGACAGATTTTATAGATTATGTCACGATTCTGATCAGTGACCTTAAAGGAAGGCTGTACTGATTTTGCGCGCTGAACAAACAATTCAACGGCGGATGGAAAATGGTCATCACTGATCTCAACATCATTTGATGTCAATGTTGGTACCTGGTAGAGATGTTCAAATGAAAGAGCAAGACGTTCACGGCTGGTCACAATAATCTTCAGTCCTGGAGCAGCAAACAACAGATCATCAATGATCGAAGTAGCATCCATGATCTGTTCAAAATTATCAAGCACCAACAGGAATCGTTTGTCCTGCAGAAACAACTTTAAACTATCCAATACATTACCACCTGACACTTTCATACCTAAACCATATGAAACTGTCTCAGGAACCAGGGCTGCATTTTTTACGGGTGCCAGAGGCACATACGCTGCACCATCCGGGTATGTATGCTGAAGTTGTCTTGCAGTTTCAATCGCTAATCTGGTCTTGCCAATGCCACCAGGCCCGGTAAGTGTCACAAGTCTTGTATTCGGGTCTGATAATATTTCTTTGATCTCAGATACATGTTGTTCACGCCCTACCAGCATATTTGGAATGGCAGGAATCGAATTAAAGGATTGTGCCTGAGGTTCGGAAAACTTGCTTTGCATTGTACTATTAAATCGCTCAGTAAGTAGTACTGCGAGATCATCAATGATAAGTCCAGCCAGTTCTTCAGGTGTCTGGAATGTTTTATAGGATAACTGATCATCGTTCTGGATGCGATGGATCAGATCTTCAAGACGTGGTTCACGGGCTTCGCTTTTTTTGATATAGATCAGCTTTGGCATTTTGCCGGACAGATTGTATTCATCTTCAAGACCGGATACAGATTCTTCAGGTGCAACCCATCCATAGCGGTCCCAGTAGATACCGATGAAGATCTGGCTTTGAGCGAGGTACTGCCTGTACAGGTTGCGCGGTGCATGTGCGCGCGCACCAAGCTCAAACATGACCGGTGTCAGGTGCATGTTCTGGATGGCATCTTTGACAGCTGCACGTTCTTCTGCTAATTCCTGGAGCGTGGAACTGACGAAAACGCGTAAGCGCTGGTCGGGGGTTAAAATGGGAGTTGTGGCGGAAGTCATGGCAAGTAATAATTGGGTTTTAAAAAAAAGTCAAAAACTAGTTTTTAGGGCAGAGCTTAAAAGTTCGTGTTAGTTAGTTTGTTGATACAAATATGGTTCTGGAAGTTCCGTTTTGAAAGGGGAATGTGTATGAACTGCGGGAATAACTTACTGAACTGTGATCCCGATAGCTATCGTGAGAGGAGGAGGAAGATGCGAAGGAGAAGGAAGATGCGGAAGAGCGATTTGTAAATGGCAATAGAGACGGATTGCAATCCGTCTCTACAGCCATTTACAAATCAATTTCCAATTTTCCAGTTTCCAATTTCTTATACACCAGATGCAATAGCAATAGACCTTTGCGGCGCAGGCATTTTAGTTTTCACCTTCAATAACCATGTGGAAATATCCTCTTGCCATGTTGGATCAACAATGCCCTTTTCCAGGAGGCCAAATTTTTCAATACCAAGAATCGCCAGTTCAGCAATTTGCTTGTTGAGTTTATTAAAAAAATATTTTGGAATAACCGCTGTTTGAAAATTAGCTTCCAGGATTACATAATCTGATTCAGGTTCATGAAGTGACCTGGTAAAGGATATTAAAAAGTCGTAGGAACCTGATCCATTCAGCGTATCTCTGAAGAAATACGGATAGTCTTTGATCTTTAAGGTCGTATAAAAGTCACTAACAACATCAAATACTCCATCCTCCCTGATCACTGTCAGGATGTGTGAGAAGTTAAATTTTGATGACTTCTCCAGGGTTAAATATTCAATGTCGTAGTTCATTGGTTAACTAAAAACTAAAAGTTAAAAACTAAAAATTAATAACTAAAAGCTATTTATAGATTTCAAATATCATCTTTACAATATCCAATTTTCAATTTCCAATAATTTGTAAGGTATCGAAGCATCTGACATCAGGAATTGTAAATCAAAATTTGAAAGCAGAAAACTACTTACCCATCCAGTTCTTAAACTCAGACACCTTTTCCCTGCTGACAAGGGCTTCCTTATCGATCAGCGGACGAAGATTTAATTTCAGCCTGTTTCCAAAATAATCATGGATCTGATCGATACTGCGGATTGACACCAGGAACGCACGATTAATGCGGAAAAACATCTCCGGATCCAGCATGTCTTCGATCTCATCGATCGTGTAATCAAGTATGTATTTTTTATCATCAGCCGTCTTAAAAAAGCTGAGACGATCATCACTGAAGAAATACGCAATGTCTTTCACATCGACAGAGACTAATTTTTGCAGCTGCTTCACAAGGAAACGCTTACGGTATTCTTTGGTCTGGAATGTTTGTTGCAGCTCTTTTACCAATGCAGCGATCTGCTGGTCATCCTTGCGTCCACCGGTATATATCTGTTGTATGTTGCGGAATTTATGAATGGCTGCCTCCAGTTCATCTTTTTGGATTGGCTTGAGCAGGTAATCCACACTATTCACCTTAAAAGCCCGAAGCGCATATTCATCATAACTCGTGGTAAAGATCACCGGGCTGGTAACATCAGTGAGATTAAATATTTCAAAACTCTGACCATCTGCCAGCTCGATATCCATCAGGATCAGGTCGGGTCGATCGTTGGACTGTATCCATTCCACAGCAGCGGAAATACTGTCAGCCGTCCCCACAACCTGGAGATCATCGCCGAGGGATTGTAATGTCTTTTGCAGCTTTTTTACTGCCAGGTCTTCATCTTCAACGATAAAAATTTTCATAAGCTCGATTCTTTGGAGGCCAACCTGTGAGGGCAGACCATGTTGCCGAATGTAAAAATGCGGCGACGCACCTGCTACTGCAAGGTGCCAATACGCCAATTGTCATTATTCCGTCCTCAACCGTTGGGATACTTGGATAGATTGTAGACCGGTTTATCATGAGAGTACCGGTATTACGACCCTGAACCGATCAGAGGTCTCTTCTATCGTTACATCCTGTCTGTTGAGCAGCTTGTATTTGTCCCTGATGTTAGAAAGGCCGATGCCGGTGGATTCCCCCACTTTCCGGACTTTCCTGTTTAGGTTGTTTTCGATTGTTAGTCTTCCGTCCGGACTGGACCATATCTCGATCCTGACCGGATTTTGCTTGCTGATGACGTTATGTTTGACCGCATTTTCTACTAATAATTGCAACGTCAGAGAGGGTATTTCCTTTTCCTTCATAGATGGATCAATGCGGATATCCATTTTGAATGCATCTCCATATCGTGTCTCCAGAAGCTTTGAATAGGAAGCAATAAACTTCGTCTCCTGGTCAACCGTACTCATGCCACTTTCATTATTTCTCAGCAGATACCTGTACACCTTGCTGAGCTCATCAAGAAATTTTTCAGCCTGGCTTTTATTTTCGGAAATCAGCGATGAGAGTGTATTAAAACTGTTGAACAGGAAGTGGGGATTTACCTTGGCTTTCA
>JANPKZ010000018.1:0-18656 GCA_031426295.1 Saprospiraceae bacterium | reverse complement strand
CGCACCGGGATATATCGTGGTGACGAAAATTTGTGGAACAGTCACGTCCGGAAACTGCTCTTTGGGAATCGCTAAATATGAAAATAAACCTGCGAGCGTGATCAGTACCGTGATGACAAAGATCGTTGTGCGGTTATCTATAGACCATGAGGTTAACTTAAACTCTTTCATAAACTGGAGTATGGTTTTTGGGAACCTTTAAAATATTATGTCGCATATTCAGCGACTATGATGCTTAAATAGAAAATGCTACTGTTTCACCATTAGCGACATCCTGGAATCCGGTATGGATGATCAGGTCACCTTCTTTGAGACCCTGAAGTATTTCCACATATCCATTGTAGTTCTGACCAACTTTAACAGGTACTTTTCTCACCACCGCCTGATTTTCTGTTCCGGTTTTTTCAACAACCATTACAAAATCTCCATCTTCTCCCTGTTGGATCAGATTGACAGGAATTGAGATTGCTTTGGGACTTGAATAGTCTACAATCTTCATCACAGCGATCTGGTTAGCGCGATAATCACCTTTGCCAAGCAATGCCTCAACAGTGAATGTGCGGTTAGTCATATTAATCGTCTTGCTGACATACGTGATGGTGGTATTGATTTCCTTTTCAGTATCAGGAAAATAGACAACTACTTTATCACCTTTTTTCACCTTTGCTGCGTAAGATTCAGTCACTTCTCCTGTGATCTTCAGCTTATCAAGATTGACAATGTTGCACAATGGGACACCCGGTGCAATTGCCTGACCGGGATTTAGCATCACCTGGTCTACAGTACCTGAAGTTGGCGCGTATATTCTTGCCATGTTGCGGCTTTCCTGTAATGTCGACATGGATCGCTGGATGGCTTCCATGTTATTTTTAGCCTGGATATACTGTACTTCAGAACCGATATTCTGATCCCATAAAGTTTTCTGGCGATTGTATAAGTCAGTAGCTACTTTCAACTGGCCATCCAGTTCTGCCATGTTTTTTTGCAACACACCATCATCAATAGTAGCCATCAGTTGTCCTCTTCTGACAACATCACCATTATTCACCAATACACTTGTAAGTGCACCGGGCATTCGGGAGGTTACAGCCACACTCTCATCTGCGTATACACGACCCTGGAGATCGATATAATGATTAAATGGCTGAATCGAAATGGGAGTCAGTGCTACTGTTCTTAATTTCTTTTCGATAGCACCACTGGCGATGAGTTCTTTTTCAAGTTTATCGATTTGCGCCTCGAGGGCTGTCTTTTGATCTTTCAGCTTTGCAAGTTCTGCCATCGGATCATCAGATGTTCCGGAAGGCTTGCAGGAAAAGAGGACCGTAGTGGTGATAAGGATAATCAGGTATTTCATATCTATGAATTTTTTCATGGTCGTTTAGGAATTGGAATTTTGTGCGATTATATTTTACCTAGTGCTTTATTAAAACCGACGATCGCGTTAAGCAGATCAAATCGTGCTGCCACCCAGGTGGCCTGCACCTGGTAAAGAGCAGCCTGCGCTTGTGACACTTCGAAGCTTGAACCAATACCCGCTTTGAATTTGATCAGTGAAGTGTCATTGATTTTTTGTGCTAAAGCAAGATTGCGTTCCTGGTCTTCCAATTTTTGAACGGCATTCTTATATCTGTTTCGCGCTGTTTCAATTTCAAGATCGAACGCACGTAATAACATATTACGCTGCTCATCAACCTGCATGGCAGCAATTCGTGCCCGCTCCTGTTTGGCACGAGACAGACCACCATCATAAATCGGCATCGAAACTGAAATACCTGCGATGGCAGATGGGATCCAGAACAATTTGTCATTTCCCTGAAAACTTGGATCGTATGATGCAAATGCTGCTACAGTGGGAAGCCAGTCTTTATCATACAACTCCACCTGCACTTCATTTAATTCTCTTGCTTTGAGTAATGCGATATAGTCAGGTCGGTTATTATAATCCAGAGCTTCTTCCGGATTAATGTCAGCGTATTCGTCCAATAACCTGTCCAGATCATCTGTCAGAATCACTTCGTCTGTAACCGGCATATTGATGGAAAACTTAAATACATCCACCAGGATGTCGCGTTGACGCAACAGACTTTCCCGTTCTGTTTTTAAGGTAGAACCGATCAGATCGAGACGATCAACATCAAGCTGTTCAACAAAACCAGCTTTATAGATTTCTCGTGTTTCGGATAACAGTTTATCCTGGTTTGTTATGTTCCTGTCCAGTACATCCACGCTTTCTGTTATAAGCAATGCAGGTAAGTATGCGTCACGAACATTTTGACGCAGTTTTTCTTCAACTGCTTTTAATTCAAGGGCAACAAAATCTCTATATAATTTCGCGGCCTTAAGTGCTACTAAGTAACTGTTGTTAAAAAGCAGTTGATTAACGGCAAGCTTGCCGGCAAGATTATTCCGAAGGGCAAACGTGAGTTTTTGACCCGGTTCTCCCGGAAATCCAAGTGCCTCTGCAGGGATTTCAGGTTGCTGGAGAAAATAACTATAGTTGACACCGAGCGTGACATTTGGTAAGGCCGTCGCTTTGTTTTCCTTGATCTGCCATTCTGCATCTTTCACCTTGAGTTGTGCTAGACGCATATCCGGGTGATGTGATATGGCATATTCGGTAGCTTCGGACAGGCTCATAGTAGTTTGAGCATTCAGTTGCCATCCGCCGAGCAGGATGAGTGTCAGAAAAAATGTGATTCGTAACATGTCAGGAAAGTTTCTTTTTTAAATAACTGAGTCCTTTGGGGGAAACTATGCCATGCAGGAAGTGCATGATGTATTCATTGAATATGGTACTGCGAGGTATGGAATCGGAGGGAAAAAGTTGTTCGTCAAACAGGCTGAAACCTGTCGACAAATGGAGCTTTGCAATCGTATCCACATCAAAATCTTCACGGTATAATCCTTCGGCACGACCGCGCAGGATATTTTCTTTGATCACTTTAAAGACAAAATCAAAATGGAAATCGCGGATCATGAGCCATCCAGCCCGGTGATATTTCTGGAGGTCATGGAGGATATTGGTTTTCATCTGGCTGATCTCCTGTGAATTGGCTTTCATCACGGACAGGATCTCTTCTATGGCGTTAATGGATTCAGAAGACCATCCCGCACATTGTGTTTTTTCCCTTGAGATATGTTGTGTTAAAACCTTGAGTACCAGGTCGTCCTTACTTTCTACCATCTGGTAGAGGGTCTTTTTGGAAATACCCAGGTCCGCAGCAACATCATCCATCGTGATGCTCTTGATCCCATACCGGATAAACAGGCTTTCAACCCTCTTCAACCATTCCGTCTCCTGTGATGTCGTGTTCATTTGCGGGTGTAAACATAGGAAACTATTTTTGGATCAAAAGTTTTCTTGGACAGTTTTTCTACTGAAGAATCATTTTAGACGATGAATGGACACTCTGCTCTGGTCTATAATCCTATGGGCAGTAAATAAAAAACCGGCCTTGTGGGTAAGGCCGGCAGGGATTTGGGGTATCTAAAAAACAATCAACGCATGTTACGGAACCCGTATACAAAAGTCCCAGTCAGGATGACTTGTACGAAGGCCCTGGATAAAGTTGCTGAGGATCTGCCAAAGAAAATTGCCAGTCGAAAAAAACAGTCCCTTCTTCCCTTCTTCCCTTACTCCTTTCCTCCTTTCCTCCCTTCTTCCCTTATACCTTTGCTCCCGTGCTCCTTTGCTCCCGTGCTCTTTCTAATGAAAAAACCCCCCGACACAACATCAGGGGGTCATCAACATTCGATCAGAATGAGCTTGATATGTATATGAGATTGCCTAAACTCAGTAACTCATTCTTCACCTATTGGGGCACATAATTATTCGGAGACTTGCCGACAGTATAATATTTCCATGGCCATATGATCAGTAAACGTGATTGAGGTATTGGTTTCCTGGAAAATTTCTGGGGAAGGATTTGCGTGATAAGAATAATAACATCCAAGTTTTTGTGAGCAGGAAGTAAAGGTGATCAGCAGCAAGGCGACCAGGGTTGATAAGAATATGGTTAGTAATTTTTTCATGATTATTTGAAATAAGAGGTGAGGAGGATTTTATACGTTTCTAAAATCTGTACTGAAGTGAGAAAACCCAACGACCAGGAATATTGGTTAGTTCCAGTGATTGGTTTTGTACACTCATACCAGTACCGACTCGTTCAAAATGTCCCAAATATTGGACACCTATAAAAGTGCCTTTGATCGGATATCGTGCACCCATCTGCCATCCCATATTGAATCCACTATCCTCTGACTGAAATCCTTTGACATGGCTCAGTTCATTGTTTGTTGAGAGGCTATGTATAGCCCTGAAACCGCTCGTCACTTCCAGGTTTCCCAGCCGGGCACCGATCTCAACAGGAAGCTGAATGATATTTCGGGATTCTGACATGTACATGACTTTCGATGGCATGTCTATCTGGAGCACCCTGAAATCCAGGCGATAGGTTGCTGCGGTACGGGTATAGCCCAGACCTGCTTCAAGAAAGAAGTTGTCGTTAAGTTTCAGATGCGCGTTTACCTCTCCAAAAAACTGTTGTTTGGTGTTGAATAGGCGGAGTTGGAATTCCTCGAAAGGATTGGTACGATTGACGAGTAAGCTTTCACCGGAACGGTTGTAGCCGGGGCTGATGCCAAACTTAACACCGAACCTAAGATTGCCACTGGATTGGGCACTGGCCACTGAAATTCCTGCCAGGAGGAGCATAAGGGAGACTAGGAAGGTTTTCATGATTTGGGTTTATGCGGGTTTATGAATAATCGGGAGGAAGGGTCACAAAGGGATTCTGTTTTGATTGTCTTTTTTGATTTCAAATATTTATACGGTTGCCGGGTAAATATTAGCATTCATAAGTTTTTATATCTTTCGACAATGGACTGGTTCCATGCATTTAGAACAGACGAAAACCAAGCACTAAAGGACATCTACCGGTTACTCCGGAAGGACTGTATTCAGTTTGCCCGGAACAAATACAATTTGCAGGAGGACGATGCGGTGGACATTTTCCAGCAAAGTATCCTGGTGCATCTACCACAATACGACAACTGGAAAACTTACCGAACTGAACAGCGGCATTAAATCCTATTTATTGGGGATCGTGCGCCTGAAAGCCCTGGAAACCAACCGCTCTAACCAAAAGTCCATTTATCCTGAGGATCTGCAGTCAACATTGGCAGATGTTGAGGATGCACCTCCTGGGGAGGAGTCGGGACTGACGGATGTCATCAAGACATTGCTGGCCCAGCTGGGGAATTCCTGCCGGCAATTGTTGCACATGTATTATTCCAAGGACATGAACCTCAACGAGATCATGGGCAATACAGAATATGCTAGTGTGGACAGTATCAAGACACAGAAATATAAATGGATGAAAAGGTTACAAGAGATATTATTGGATCATAACAAAGCCAGGATCATCATGGATCCCGTCAATACACTTGACCTCCGCCAGCGTAATGACACGTTCTTTCTCAGAACAGGAAAATATGCTGACTACAGCACATAACCATATTAATATCCGGTAGGACGCAAATAGGTGCATGTCAATAATGGTGTGGTATTCAGAATCGTAATGATCAATCCAATATAAATCTTTTCAGCCTGCACACCAACACCCATAAAAAAGCCGCGCATTCTCCCATGCGCGGCTTCAAAAAAACTCTGTCTCCTTAACAATTACATCTTCGGAAGCAATACCGCATCCACCACATGGATGACACCATTACTTTGTGTTACATCATAGGTTGTAATATTTGCCCAGTTACCACTTTCATCCTTGATCATGATATTGCGCGGACCATTGGCACTGATCCATAAGGATCCTCCACTGACAGTTGCCAGTTTCGTATCTCCCTTTTTAATCATAGCCGAAAGTTCATCAAAACCATACGACCCGGACACCACATGATATGTGAGGACATTAGTCAATGCTTTTTTATTCTCCGGCTTCAACAGCATATCCACCGTTCCTTCCGGAAGGTTTTCAAACGCATCATTAACTGGTGCGAATACGGTAAAAGGTCCTGCACTCTTGAGTGTTTCGACCAGGCCTGCAGCAGTAACAGCCGCAACAAGGGTAGTGTGTGCTTTGGAATTCACTGCATTTTCAACGATGTTCTTTTTTGGATACATGGCCTCTCCACCAACATTTACAGTTGCGGATTTGGTCATTTGTGCCTGAAGTGTCATCGTGGTACAGAAAGCCATAACGATGGCTGTCATTTTAAATAAGTTATTCATAATAGGTAAATGGATTTAGTTAGTAATTGTATGATCACTGATTTCAATCCTATTTACGACCCTACATGATGAATTGGTTTTATATGAATGATGATTTTTAAAGTTCCGGTTTTCGGCGGGCCTCCTTTTTCTCTGCCTGGATCTTTTTTTCGGCAAGACGTTCTTCAATAGATGCCTTAGTGGGCCTGGATCGTTTCCGTTTTACAACCGGTGTCAATGCCTTGACAACACGTGCATATAATTTTTCCACCACATCTTCTTTATTGGAAAGCTGGGAACGATGCTTCTGCGAACTGATCCTCAATAATCCTTCATCATTAATAATGGCGATCAGTTTTGAGGAAATGATTTCCTTTTCATCATCTGTCAATCCGTTCGACTCAGGGACATTCCACACGAGCTCCACTTTCGTTTCTGTCTTATTGACATGCTGCCCCCCAGCGCCGGAACTTCGACTGGTACGATAATCCAATTCTGATACAATTTTTTCCCAATCCATGAGCTGTTGACTTCAGAGAATGAAACTATAAAAACATGGATAAACGCGGTATAAAACCTTGAACCAGGCATTTTTCCGACCCTGGTGTAGTACATCTCATTGTCTGATTCCTTATCTTAACCAACGAAACACCCCTGGAGGAATTATCATTAACCAAAAACCGTATCTCCTATGATTTCCGTCAAAAGTCTTCTGGCCGGGAAAAAACTGAACCAGATCTATTACCTGCATCCCGATAATACAGTCATCGAAGCACTCGAATTGATGGCAGATAAAAACATCGGTGCCATCATGGTCATGGAAGGAGAACGCCTGTCAGGTATCTTTTCAGAACGCGATTACGCACGCAAAGGGATCATCCAGGGACGAAAGGCAAAGTCAACACCGATCCGCGAAGTCATGATCTCAGAAGTGATCACTGTCAGCCCGGACATGGATATCGATGATTGTATGCAACTTTTTATCGGAAAACATATACGTCACCTTCCGGTCGTAGCGAATGGACAGGTGATGGGCATGCTCAGTATCGGCGACATCGTCAATGCCATCATCCAGGAGCAGGGTGAACACATCAAATTCCTCGAACAATATATCCAGGGCGGATAGGCCACACTCATACGTGTGTTAAAGTTCGGATTGCCGTTTTTATAATTGGTCGTTTCAGAAACCATTTCTCCCCGGTCAGGTTCTATGACCGGTTGCATTTCCCGTGTTAACTCCATTTTAGATGTATCCTCAATGATGGACCCCTCTTGTGCAGTTGACGACCATATTTTATCCGCAGGAAAAAACGGGACTTTGAAAAATCTTTACCCTACATACTCTTTTCTCTTCTTCATGGTTGCCATGTCTTTGCAGCCTGCGATTGCATGGAGCCAGTGCGAAGTGGATTATTCTACGACTAATTATTTCTGTGATCATGATACACTTTTACTCCACGCCAATCCTGTAAGCGGAACTCCACCCTTTACCTTCCTATGGGAAACGGGTGAGACTACACAAACCATCTTTATCCCTCATGCCATTGGAGATTGGTTGGTCACGATGACAGATGCTACTGGCTGTGTTGATATTCTTAATTGCCATATCAAACCCAATTGGCAGGTGCTGGGTTACCCATATTCTCAGACTGCTTGTGAGGGAGAAACAGAGACATTGTTCCTGGAATGGTTTAGGGACAGCATTCCCGGTGCACAGTATTTATGGTCAACAGGTGCAACCACACCTACAATTACATTGACTGACGATCTTGTGTGGTCTGTTACTATCACTGATCCGGCTACTGGTTGTGAATTTATCATTCCACCCGGTCTATTTGAATTTTATGCAACGCCATATCCTGAAATTGTTGGTGGTCCATTGCTCTGCAATGGAAGTTCAACAACTCTCTCCGTAACAGGAGGTCCTTTTGGTTCAATCGTCTGGTATCCCCCAGGATGGCAACAGCCAGAATACCAGCCCACCTGGGAAGCAACAGTTCCCGGGGAATATATTGTCTGGACCAGTTCGCCGGAGGCAGGTTTTTGCTGGCACCAGGATACGATCATACTTGAAGAAGGCATAATTGATCCACCCATTGTAACTGGTCCCCCTGATCTATGTCCTGGTCAAACAGGCACTGTTAGCTTGACAAATGCTTCCTTGTTTTCTTCATATATCTGGAGTAGTGGCCAGACCACTTCATCTTTCACTGTAGATGATCCCGGCATTTATACAGTCACAGTTACAAACTCCGAAGGGTGTACCGCTTCAACAAGTATTACAATTGAATCAAATACAGGTGCGGAGTTGTCCACTGATATCACCTCTGCAAATTGCGGACAAAGCGATGGCAGTATTGATCTGACTACCAATCCACCACAATCTTACGATTACCTATGGTCCAATGGCTCATCAAACCAGGATCTTCAAAATATACTACCGGGAAACTATACAGTCACTGTTACGGATAATAACGGCTGCACCAGTGTTGAAACATTTTTATTGCCTGACGAACCCATTGACATCACGATCAATGCGACAATTACACCAAATGATGTCTGCTCTAATTACAATGGCTCCATACAGCTAATTGTATTACCAGTAGAGACTTATGCATATGCCTGGTCTACCGGATCCACATCAGACTACATTGACAATCTCGCACCTGGAATTTATTCTGTGACGGTTACACTCGGTACCAATTGTATTGAAACAGCCACCTTTACTATTGAAGACAATTCCAATGCAGCAGACGTACAAACAATCGTAACGGAACCTGTATGCGGGCTGCCAAATGGAACCGTAAATCTTCAAATCAATGGTGGTACTGGTCCCTTTACTTACATATGGTCAAACGGCAACACAACTGAGAGCCTTGAAAATATATCCAGTGGCAATTATTATGTCACTGTAACGGGTGCGGATGGATGTACAACATCAGCATTGGCAGAAGTAGTAAACGAAGATCCCGACATCATTATCACAGGACTCGTCACGCCGAATACATCCTGTGATCAAAGTAATGGTGAGATTGACATCAGCATTCTACCAGCTTCAGATTATGATTACATGTGGTCAAATGGGATGACTACCGAAGATTTATTCAATGTAGGTGCAGGTACATATGATGTTACTGTAACATCTGGCAACACCTGCATTGAAACAGCAAGCTTCATTGTAATTAATGAAAATATTCCATTCAGTATCTCCGGAATTGTAAATGCAAACACATCCTGTACTTCGCCAAATGGAGCCATTGATGTTTCAGCTACACCTGCAGGAGTATTTACTTTTCTATGGTCCACAGGTGAAACAACTGAGGACCTGTCTTCTTTATCAGCAGGAACATACACAGTGACCGTTATGAATGAGGACGGTTGTGCAATTGGTTCTCCGTTTATTGTAGGCAATACCACAACATCCTTTACAATATCAGCTCTGACCTTAGACAATACCTCTTGCCAGGTACCAAATGGCTCTATTGATATTTCTGTTTTACCAATTGGTTCTTATACCTATGCATGGTCTACCGGTGCAACGTCCGAAGATCTCCAGGGTATCAGCGCTGGATCTTTCCAGGTAACTGTATCAGACATCAATGGTTGTTCATCAGATACATCATTCGTGATCAATGATCTGTCAACAGGTTTTTCGGTTACGGGCAATACAATGCCAAACACATCTTGCACCAACCAAAATGGAGCAATTGATATTTCTATCACACCTGTTGGATCATATACGTACCTGTGGTCTAATGGAGCGACAACTGAAGACATTACGGCCACCAATGGTGGGACATACATAGTTACTGTGGTTGATGTCAACAGTTGTTCATCTTCTGCAGAGTTCACCATTGTATCAGATGTATCACTGCCCGTACTATCTGCAATAGTTACTGATGAAATTTGTGGTGCTGCTAATGGCATGATTAATCTAACGGTCACGCCCCCGGTTGGAACTATAAGCTGGTCAAATGGCTCTAATACAGAAGATCTGTTTAACCTGGGTGCCGGAGATTTTATAGCAATAGTTACTTCAGTTAATGGATGTACAACAACGGATACCTTTCATGTGTCAAGCGTGAGTAATAATTTTTCCATTACTGCAACGCCAGTTGATAACAGTTCATGCATCAATCCAAATGGAGGGATTGATCTGACAATTCAGCCTGCCGGATCATATTCATTCAGTTGGTCCACAGGTTCACTATCAGAAGATCTTCAAAACCTGGATGCAGGTCCATATTCTGTCACGGTTACAGACAACACCCTTTGCAGTTCAATGGCAGTATTTGATATTCTCAGTTCCACTACAATTCCTGTTATAAGTGAAATAATTCTCCCCGCATCCTGTGGTCAGCCAAATGGCACTATCAATATCACAGTAAGTGGCGCAACAGGTTCTACATTTCAATGGTCTGATAATGCTACTACCGAAGATCTGGTCAATGTACTATCCGGCACCTATTCAGTGACGGTTACAGATAGCAATGGTTGCAGTGCCAGCGCTTCATATATGCTGCCGGATCAAAGTTCCAATTTTTCAGTTACCGGTGTAGTAGGTGACGACAGTTCTTGCACTTCGAATAATGGGAGCATAACACTGAATGTTACACCATCGGGCGCATATTCTTACGTATGGTCTGATGGCTCGACATCCAATGTTCTGTCAGGTGTTGGCGCAGGAACATATCATGTTACTGTTAGTGACGCTTTTAATTGCAGCTCAAGTTCAAGCTTTATAGTATCCGATATTTCATTTCAACCTATTGTCAATTATTCTGTCACGCCTGCGAGTTGCAGCACGGCTAACGGTGGTATACATCTTACCATTTCTTCTTCATCGGCTTACACCATTCTATGGTCCAATGGAGCATCGGGAGAAGACTTGCAGAATATTCTACCCGGCACCTATGATGTAGTGATTACAACTTCGGCAGGTTGTACTTCGAATGTATCTGTTGAGGTACCAAATATGAATTCCAATTTTGCAGTCTCATCAGTTATAAAAGAGGATGCTTCCTGCACGCAATTCACGGGGTCTATTGACCTGACAATAGTGCCAGCCGGTTCGTATTCGTTTCAATGGTCCAATGGCGCCACAACAGAAGATCTCAATAATATTTCTTCTGGCATATACCTGGTTATCATTACGGATTCTTTGAATTGTGCATCACCCGAAGAATTTATCGTAGAAGATATTTCTGAATACCCTTTAGTCAGTGAAGTGATAACAAATGCCACGTGTCAAAACACAAATGGCGCGATCACACTCAATGCAATTTCTACTGATCCAGTTTCCTATAGTTGGTCAACAGGTGACATTACAAAAGACTTGCAGCATGTAGCACAAGGCATTTATTCAGTTACAGTAACAAACATCAATGGTTGCTCGACAGAAAAAGAAATTATGGTTCCCGGTACTGAACCCCTGGTACTTGACCTGGATGCAGATATTTCTTCCATCAATACAAATGGGTTTGTGCATATCAGTCTGTCCATAAATGTGCCGTTGCAGGCATTGGATAGTATTCTGTGGTCCCCTTCATTTATGATGGATTGCTATCATAACCTGTGCCTTGAACAATCGATGACAATCACACAGCCCACGGAAGTTCGTGTAATTGTAAAAGATACCAGTGGATGTGATGCACAGATCAGTTTACGATTTGATATCGGTGCTGAATACAAAGTGTTTATTCCGAATGTATTCACACCCAATGGTGACGGACCAAATGATAAATTCACTGTCTTCTCGAATGAAGAGATTGAAGAGGTTGTCATCCTGGAAATATTTGATCGTTGGGGAAACAAAGTTTTTGTCAACGAACACTTTCCGTCTAATGAACCAAATTATGGCTGGGATGGCTTATACTCCGGAGAACTAATGAACCCGGCAGTATATGCATACAGAGCGGTAGTGAAATATTTAAATGGTGAAGAGCATGCATTTAAAGGTGATGTCACGCTCGTCAGATAATTATTGTTTCGGATACACCAATTTTGTTATAAATATTCCCACTGTATCCAACGGCATATAATCTTCCAAGCCTACAACATAATGCAAGTAATCGTTAAGGTTCGCACCATCCTGGCACTCTTCTACATCATATTGATTGTACTGCTGCCCGGGATTTGGAACGTTAGGACCTGGTATTACAGCAGTGAATAATCCACACACATAAAATTCATCCGCTTCTTCATCATAGCCGATCAGGTCTGAATTACCTAAGGATTCTATCACCAGGTTCTCATCTTCTATCGAGTATGAAACCGTGGTGTCTAAAAACTCTTCCTCAAATTGGATCTGGATTCTGACCATGTTTTCAGATAGTAAATCAATCTGTTTCAATTCGAAAGCCACAAGCATTATTTCAAGTGCTTGCTCTTTTAAATCTCCCCAATATGCACCGAATGATCCCGTATTGATATCAATCTCAGAGCCTGTTAATGGTGAAGTTAAAACGTACTGTCGTTGCTGGGTCTGGTCGGTGTGCGAGTATTTGTACGTTTTGGGAAACTGTTCATCGTCTTTGCCACAACCCATGCAGATCATCAACAGGGTTATCCCGAACAGAAGGTAACAGGAATGTATTTTGGTTCTCATATTTAAGGCTAATTACTATAAATATAAGATTGTAATTGGCAATAATTATTATCCCATCAGATCAAAAAGAGTCGTTTGTGGCTTTCTTGTTTTTTCAAACAGATTAAGATCATACTCATACGATTGTGCATTGCGCAGGTATTTCTTTTTTGCGAGTTCAAATTGTTTGCTTATGATTTCTGCGTACTTGCCCTCCCCTTTCATCCGAGTACCAAACCTACTATCATTTAATGAACCACCATGTGTATCCATGGTGCGATTGAGTATCTTCTCTGCTTTATCCGGGAATGTTTTATTGACCCAGTCTGTGAATATGGGACCAACGTCACCATTTAATCTCACCGTAATACATCCAGCATTTTTTGCTCCTGCGTTCGTGGTTGCCTCAACGATATTCATTACTTCATGGTCGGTGAGACCAGGGATAACTGGTGCGACCATCGCGTGTACATAAATGCCTGCCTTGGATAATTCATTAATTACCTGCAGACGTTTGTTTATGGATGCAGTTCGTGGTTCAAGCAATCTCCTGGTGGACTCAGTCAGTGTGTTAATAGAAATGGCCACTGTCACAAGCTTTTTCTCAGCCAGCCTGGAAAGGATATCAATGTCGCGCAGGATTAATGCACTTTTTGTGATGATCCCAACTGGATGATTATATCTGTCTACAACTTCAAGAATTTGCCTGGTAAGTTTGAATTTTGCTTCTGCCGGCTGGTAACAGTCCGTATTACCGGACAGCATGATCGGAGCAGGGATCCATTTTGGTGATGATAGTTTTCTGGCCAGAATTTCCGGAGCCTCACGCTTGATGAGGATCTTACTTTCAAAATCCAAACCAGCACTATAGCCCCAATATGGATGTGTATTCCGGGCATAACAATACACGCAGCCATGTTCGCACCCCTGATATGGATTCATGGAATACTCCATCCGCACGTCCGGGCTCTCGACTTTATTAATCAGGGTTTTGGGATGGGTCTCCAGATATTCAGTCTTAACTTCCTCAACAGGCGCTGAGAAAACGAGATCCGGATGGCGCGTCTGGATATGTTTGTCAAAGGGGTTATCAGTATTGATTTGAGCACCTCTGCCTTTCATGTGAAGGAATTTCCAACTAAGATATAGGGTTTGACTTATTTTACGTCATTAATTGATTAATATTTAGGCAATATAATTATATATATTAAGAGCATTTTATAACATACTGATAGACAGCATAATGCAATTTAGGATCGTTATAGAATAATTGACTAAAAATCATAGGAACTGATCATTGGTCATAAATATGACGTATGTATCAGGGATATAATCACCTGAAAGCACAGCTTTTAAACCTAAATTTGTCGGAAAGGCAGCGAATTGACCAAAATGGTATCAAACTTACATAGCCACTCAACTTAAAGCATTTGCAGGAGCAAGAACTGATCAGGCGATGCGGGGATAATGACCGAAGAGCACAACGAATGCTGTACGATCGCTTTGCCCCTCTCCTGATGTCCATATGCAGACGATATGTAGGGACCTCTAATGCGGAAGATGTGGTGCAGGATAGCTTCGTCCGGATATTCCAATACCTGATGCAGTACCGCAGTGACGGGTCTTTCGAAGGATGGATCCGGAGAGTTTGTGTCAATACCTGTATCCGTCACCTGGAAAAAGCCAAGCGTCTACAGCTGGATTATTCAGGCGACACACTTCCTGAATACCCGGTCGAACCAGATGCGATCAGTAAAATGGGTGCGGATGAATTAATGGGATTGATTGACACATTGCCGGATGGCTACAGAACGGTTTTCAATCTCAGCGTGATCGAAGGTTTTCATCACAAAGAGATTGCACAATTATTAGGAATAGAAGAAAGCAGCTCCAGGTCTCAGTTGACCAAAGCGCGAAAATATATACAACGATCACTTGCCGCTACTCAAAAAGTAGAATTATGAAAGACCAAAATTATTTCAAAGAGAAGCTGTTCAATCACACTGCTGAGGTGCCGGATGAGCTTTGGCAAAAAATTGAAAGCCAGCTTCCCGCCAATAAGAAACGCTTCCCAATCTTTTGGTTTACCCTCGCAGTAGGCACCGTTCTGACAGCAGCTATGATCTTATGGTATCCTAACCGTAATGAAAAAACCACGCCGGAAAAACCAACCATTGAAGAAAAAACGGACACAGGCGCAACAGCCGTTTCATACCCTACAGGCAATCAAAACATCACCGGCAATGAAGTTTTAACTTCCGAAAAGTCAACTTCATCAAACGCTTCTTCAACTTCAATAACCACCTCTTCAAATTCAACTTCATCTACTCCAACAAATTCTATTTCAGAAAATAATTCAAGATCATCCAGCAGTGTTCCTCCGTCACTTTCAAAAAGAAATTCTGATAAAAGGTATAAGACCACGAATACGCTTCCTTCGCTTTCGGGCAATACTCATGGTGGCAGTGCTTCCGGAAATGAGTATGCAGCTGTTCCATCATCCTTTGACGCTGTAGGTGAAAGTTATTCCGCTTCCTTACGATCAGAAGTAAATATCGAAGCATTACAATCTTCAGATATCACCCTGATCACCGATGAAGAAGATTTAATTACTATATCAGGTATCCGTCCCGATCCAAGTTGCTATAAGTTCACAGGAGAAAGCACGATAAGTCCACTTTCATTAGATGTATTTGGTGGACCCGGAATAAGTCCACGTTCATTTCAGGACGCAGCAGGCGAACTTGCTTTTTATAAAGAGGCAAGGGAATCTACAGAAGCCCGTCAATATGCCTTTTCAGTTGGTGCCAGAGTTAACTACAATCTCAAACAAGGGTATGCACTTCGCGTAGGTGTATTGTATCAGCAAAATGGTGACCTTTTTGATTACACAGATTCTCTTGCCACGCAGACAACAACACGCGTGGATTCCTTTTTTGCAGCAGATGGTACATTCCTGTATGCGGATACATCCCGCGTCCTGATCCTGGGAACACTCATCAAAAAAATACACAATCGATATACACATATTGATGTGCCCCTCATCTTTAGTTATGAACTTCCGTTGGGACGATCGACCATCATGTTGAATGCAGGACCCGTAATTAATCTTACGTCTTCCTATAAAGGCCAGATGCTTGATCCAGGTTTGGTACCAAGACATTTTACTTCAGGTGAACAAAACGCAATTAAAGTTTATAAAAATAATCTTGGCCTCAGCTTATACCTGGGTGCTGGTCTTTTACTTCCTATCAATGAACATTTTTCTGCCCTGGTAGAACCCAGATTTCTGTACAGGATCAATCCTGTAACGCTGGATGGGTATCCGCTCGAAGAGCACCGGCACTATGCTGGTCTCAATGTAGGATTGAGGTACCATTTTCATCATTAATCAGAAATCGCAGGCAGCAAAATGAAACCATACAGTGTCTATACAATCAAACAGAGAGAAATGAGCAAGTTTTTTTGGCTTTTAGGAATTATACTCGTCACCATGTCATGCGGCAAGGATATCGATGTATTTATTCCCAGAGCTAATCAGGTAGTCGTGGGAGATATCAACCGCCTAAGGGCAAGATTGGCGGAGGATATCAAGGGAGAGATCACGTATTCAATACAGGTTCCATGTTCTGGCAATCATGCTTTCAAGGTGGACAAAGACCTTGTCCTTGTCATTCCCAAGGATTTTGTCAATTTATCTGAATATCCCTGTACGAACGGATACTTCGATATCGAAGTAACAGTATGTGATACCAAGGGTGAAATACTGATGGCAGGAATTCCTACTATTTCTGAAGGAAAACTTTTAGAATCCCGCATGGAATTTAAGATCAGGATCAAGGATGGCAATACACCTGTACACCTGGATCATGGCAAACAGATCAGGGCATTAATCAATGACCCTGATCCACGCGAACGAATGGAGTTGTTTTATGGAAACAAAGAAAACACCGAGTGGCTCCAGGCGGATGCAGATCTAAGTGACTGGTCGAATGTGCAGAATAGTGAGTGGTGGCTGCAGGGACCGGATAGCAATCAAATTACGGGCTTCGGGTATGAATGTTTTAGCGACAGTACCGACTGGATCAATGTAGACGTCTTCTTCGAAATTCCGGAAGATCAACGCACAGATGTATGTGTTGAATTGCCTCAGGAATTTACAAACACAAATACACAGGTGTTTATGGTCTTTGATGATTATAAGAGTGTTGTAGTTCTACAAGGGAATGCAGACCTGGAATTATTCTGTGAGCATTATGGATCTACACCAAAAGGATTCAATGTCACGTTTATCGTGATCTCAGAAATGGGCGAAGACTCTTACCTGTTTGATTCATACTCTACATCGATTACAGAAAATCATGTTCAGGTGTTAAAGCCAGTTCATACACCCTATGAAGAAATCAAAAATTTTCTTGATACACTTTGATTAAAAAATAGAATGTTACCCAACGATTATTGTTGGACGTACGTCTAAGGAGATAAATACATTAGTTTACGTTAGAACCAAAGAATTTTTCTAAAATCCTTTTTTGCCAACAACAAAAAGCCCCTGAAAAGGGGCTTTTTTATTTAGACTGTTTCGGCTTTCACTTGTTGTGATCGCGCAGCTTTCTTTCTTTCCTCTTCATTAAGAATGCTCTTACGCATCCGGATGCTTATGGGTGTGACCTCAATACATTCATCATTCTGAATGTACTCCATACATTCTTCAAGGGTCATTTGTTTCTTCGGCTGGATGTTATTGGCAGCATCACTGCCGCTGGCACGCATGTTAGTCAATTTCTTTCCTTCAGTTGCGTTGACAATCAGGTCACCAGGTCTATTGTTTTCTCCAATAATCATCCCGGGATATACTTCCTCACTCGGGTCCACGAAGAAAAATCCCCTATCCTGCAGCTTGTCAATAGAAAAGCCTGTGGTCGTACCGGCGTCCTTTGCTAAAAGAACTCCATTTGTACGGCCAGGAATATTTCCTTTCCAGGGTTTGTATTCAGTAAATCGGTGACTCATCATCGCTTCACCTGCAGTTTGCGTCAGCATGGTTGAACGAAGACCGATCAGACCACGTGACGGAATTTCAAATTCAAGATGCTGATACTCACCTTTTGACTCCATGACATGTAACTCACCTTTGCGGCGCGTTACAAGGTCGATAGCGCGTGAAGCGAATTCCTGTGGAACATCAATCACGAGATTTTCAAATGGCTCTGATTTGACACCATCTATATTCTTGAGGATAACTTGGGGTTGACCAACTGTAAGTTCATATCCTTCACGGCGCATCGTTTCAATCAGGATACCAAGGTGAAGTATACCACGGCCATAGACGAGGAATGTATCTGCGCTGTCAGTATCTTCTACTCTCATGGCCAGGTTCTTCTCAGTTTCTTTCCAAAGACGGTCGCGAAGGTGACGACTCGTCACAAACTTTCCATCCTTCCCGAAAAAAGGAGAATTATTAATTCCAAACGTCATGCTCATAGTTGGCTCATCTACAGCAATGGTTGGGAGACCTTCAGGGAATTCAAAATCAGAAATGGTTTCACCGATCTTAAATTCACCAAGACCAATCACTGCGCATAAGTCGCCAGCCATGACTTCCTGAACCTTCTTTTTGCCCATGCCTTCAAAGATGCAGAGCTCTTTAACACGACTTCGTGTCACAGTACCATCAGCCTGGACGACAGATACTGCCTGTCCTTCGCGGATGGTTCCACGATTTACTTTACCAACAGCAATACGACCCTGGTAGGAAGAAAAATCGAGTGAAGTGATCTGCATCTGCAGTGTGCCTTCATATGCAATGGGTGGTGGCACCAATTTTAAGATACCATCGAG